>CANFOR010000286.1 GCA_947448675.1 Betaproteobacteria bacterium | reverse complement strand
GCGACTGAGAAAGTCCCTTTGAACCTGATTGAGGTAATCCTCGCGCAGGGAAGCCAGTCCAGACGGACAGTAGCCTTCTTTCTAAGGCTGCACCTATGTCCCATGCAATGTGCTGACCTGCCATAACTTTTTGAATGTGTTATGGCATTTTTATATACAAAACCGCCCGTAAAGCGCACCCGTACTGCGATAGCAGCTACATTTTTAATAGCATCTTTGGCTAGCCTACAAGCCCAGGCCCAGAGCACACCGCCGGTGCAAAACCCGGTGCAAGCAGTGGTGCCAGCGCCCAGCACAGCGCAAAGCCCGCAAGTGCCACCGAGCGCGCTCAAAACCATTACGGTGAGTGAGCGCAGCACCAGCCCGGGTGCTGACATCACCGGTTTTGGCGACACGCCGCTGGCGCGCACGCCAATCAGCGCCAGCGTCATCGGCAGCCAGCAAATCGAGGCCACCGGTGCACGCCGCTTGGCCGACTTGCTACAGCAAGACGCTTCGGTCAGTGACGCTTACAACGCCGTGGGCTACATTGACTACGTAACCATGCGCGGCTTTGTGCTGGACAACAACTACAACTACCGGCGCGAGGGCATGCCCATCAATGCCAATACGGCCATTGCACTCGACAATAAAGAGTCGGTCGAGTTGCTCAAGGGCACCAGCGGCATCCAGGCGGGTACCTCGGCACCCGGTGGTTTGGTCAACTACACCGTTAAACGCCCCACCAACACCGAGCTGCGCAGCGCGCGCCTAGAGACCCATAGCAACGGCGGCTTGCTCCTGGCTACCGACCTGGGTGGCCACTTTGGAACTGAGCAACAAGTCGGTTGGCGCTTCAATGCTGCCAGCGAAAGCCTGCGCACCGCCACGCCCGACACTGCAGGCAGCCGCAGGCTGCTCGCCCTGGCCATGGATTTGCGCATCAGCAAAGACGCTTTGCTGCAAGCTGAACTAGAGTATTCCAGCCGTTCCCAGCCCAGCGTGCCGGGCCTGAGCCTCTTGGGCAACACCCTGCCCGCGCCCAATCCGCAGCTTAACCTGGCCAGTAACCAAGCCTGGGCGCAGCCCGTGGTTCTGCAAGGACTCACCGGCAGCCTGCGTTTTGAACAAGCCCTGAGCGGCGGCTGGCGTTGGTCGGCCCAAGCGGCCACGCAGCGACTTAAGTCGGACGACCGCAGCGCCTTTCCATTTGGCTGTAGCAGCGACCCCAGCGGCAACTATGTCGGCGACCGCTACTGCGCTAATGGCGACTTTGACCTCTACCAATTTAAAAGCGACGGCGAGCGGCGCAACACCAACGCATTGCAACTGCAGCTCAAAGGCAGTGCAGAGGCCCTGGGCGTCAAACACGACTTGAGCTTGGGCTTGCTTAGCAGTTTGCACGCCGAGCGCTTTGGTTTGCAAGCCTATAACTACGTGGGCACCAGCAATGTCAACAATCTGCAAAGCTTTGCGCCCGACCCAACCGGAGCCGACCTGAGCACCAATCGCACAGAGCGCAGTACCGAACTGTCGGCCACTGACAGCATACGCTGGACGCCTCGCCTTAGCACCTGGTTGGGGCTGCGCTCGACCCGCTTGCAGCGCGACTCGGCAAAAACCGACGGCAGCGCGCCCACCAGCTACTCCGCCACCTTGACCACTCCCTGGTTAGCTGCAAGCTACCAACTCGACCCAGCGCGCATGGTCTACGCCAGCTACGGTCAAGGCGTCGAGTCGCAAGTGGTTCCCAATCGCCCAGACCTGTACAGCAATGCTGGCGTACCCCTGCCCGCACTCAAGTCCACGCAATGGGAACTGGGCATCAAAAGCAGCAGCATTGCAAGCGAAGGCCGTTTGCAGTGGAGTGCCGCCTACTTCCACACGGTGCGCCCTATGAGCAACCTGAACGCTTGTTCCAGCCTCTGCACAGGCGCTTACGACGGCCAAGCCCTGCACCAAGGCTTAGAGACGTCAGCCCAATGGGCCCAAGGCGCATGGACGCTGGGCAGCGGGCTCACCCTGCTGCACGCCGTGCGCGAAGGCAGCTTATTAGAGCCACAAAACAATGGCCTGCGACCCGTGAATGTGCCCAACTGGATCGCGCGCCTGCAGGCTGGTTACCGCGTCAGCGCCTTGCCTGGGCTGCAGCTCACTGGCAGTTTGTCTCACGAAGGGAACCGGGCCGTGCTGCCCGACCAGTTCATCATGCTGCCCGCTTGGACGCGCCTGGACGCAGGCCTGCACTACCCCAGCACCTTGGCTGGCTACAAAGCCAATTGGACGCTGGGCATCGACAACCTGCTCGACGCGCGCTACTTCCGCGAATCGCCCAGTTCCTACGGCCATGTGTACCTGTTCCCCGCTGCGCCACGCACTTTCCGCCTCGGGATACAAGTTAATTTGTAAAACGCCAAAAAACAACGCTATAATTGAAGGCTTGTTCCTCGATAGCTCAGTTGGTAGAGCGCCGGACTGTTAATCCGTAGGTCCCTGGTTCGAGCCCAGGTCGAGGAGCCAAAAAAAATCAAAAAGCACTTAGGTCGCAAGCCTAAGTGCTTTTTTCATGCACGCCAGCTTTTCACTGTACATACTGCGCTCACTATCAGAGGCAAATTCAGAGACAAATCGGCGGTTTAGGCCCTTCCCACAAACAAGCTTGCATCAACACCACAACTTACATCTTTTGGCTATAACACGAAAATATTCTCAGATGACTCACAAGAAAAGCAACTTCACGCAAAGCCATTTTTAGACTTCATTTACGTGACTTTTTGCACAAAAATTTGAAGTAACCATATGCAACACGAAAAAAACCAGTCTGAAATTCGTAAAGTCACAAATAATTTCGTAACCACATGCTATAAACCGTGTACGAAAGCTGACGAATGTTGGTTTGATCGTGTTGGCATCCCAGATTAGTCAGTTTTACCCAGTTTCGTTTTATCCATTTGTTTCATTGTTCTTCAACCTAAAGAGAGAAGTTCCTTCCCATGAAAACCCCAAAATTCCGTCGCAGCCACATAACGGTAGCCGCCCTGCTGGCCCTGGCATCGCCCTTTGCACTGGAGTCGGCGTTTGCTGGCGCGGGCTGGGCCGACAACGTTGACAAAGCGG
>CANFOR010000285.1 GCA_947448675.1 Betaproteobacteria bacterium | reverse complement strand
TCGACCCGTTAATGGGCGCGCGCCCCATGCAGCGCCTCATTCAAGACACCATTCGCCGAGCCCTGGCCGACGAGCTGCTGTTTGGCCGCTTGACCGACGGTGGCCGTTTGACGGTAGACATCAACGACAGCATTGCCGACAAACCCGAGGTGCTGCTCGACATCCAGCCCCTGCCCAAGAAAGAGGGTCGCGCCTCCAAGGCCGAACCGGCCGAGCCTGAAGAGGCTACGGCAGACTAAAAAAAACCGGGCTCAGCCCGGTTTTTTCATGCAGCGTGGTAGCAGCGCTTTAAGGCGCAAACGCCGCACGCAGAGCCTCTACCCGCGCGCGATTCACGCCAAAATCACTGCGACCCAGGCGGCTGGCCGAGCGCACGTGCACCACACTGTGTACCTCGTCGGCCCATAGCTCCAGGTCGTCGGTAAAGCGCAGCAGGCGGGTCTGGCATTGGGCATAGAGGTAAGGGCCCTCGCGCCGCACAATGCTGCAGCCGCGGGTGGCTCGCACCACGCTGGACAGCTTGTCCAGCGCCGCGCTGGCTGCGCCCTGGTAGGCCAGGGGTGCAATGGCGGCGTAAGCGGCTTGCGGGTGTGTGGGGTAGAGCCCGCTTTGGCTGCTCACGCTATTGGGGTTGGGGCTAGGCGCTTTGAGCCGCCCATCGTGCACGCCCAGGTCGGCAGGCACGCTGCCGCGTAGTAAACCGGCTTGGCACGCTATCAAAAAAATAGCTGCTAACGCAAGCACAGCAAGCGTTAGACGGGTAATGGGTTTTATAAAACGGGCCATACAGCGTCCTTTTCGTAGTCCATTTCAAGTCCTCAAAGGGCCACGCGCTGTGCCCGGGCGGCTTACAGTTTGGCCAAGCGCGCCAGGGCTGTGTGCAGGGTCTCGTCTTTTTTGGCAAAGCAAAAACGTACCACGCGCTGGTCAAAGGCATTGCCGTAAAAAGCCGAGAGCGGAATGGCGGCTACGCCTACCTCGGTGGTGAGCCATTTGCAAAAATCGGCTTCGTTCAAGTTACTCACGGCTGCAATGTCTACGCACTGAAAGTAGCTGCCTTCACTGGGCAGCAGCTTGAATCGGGTTTGCGCCAAGCCCGTGCGAAACAGGTCGCGCTTGCGTTGGTAAAAGGCGGGTAACTCCAGGTAGGGCGCGGGATGCAGCATGTATTGGTCCAGGCCGTGCTGCATGGGCGTGTTGACGGTGAACACATTGAACTGGTGCACCTTGCGAAACTCGGCCATCAGGGCGGCGGGCGCGGCCACGGTGCCAATTTTCCAGCCCGTCACATGGTAGGTTTTGCCAAAGCTGCTGACGATGAAGGCGCGTGCGGCCAGGCCCGCAAAACGCGCTGCGCTTTGGTGCTGCTGGCCGTCAAACACCATGTGTTCGTAGACTTCGTCGCTAATGAGCAGTACCTTGGTGGGCTGCAAAATTTCTTGCAGGCGCAGCATGTCTTGTTGCGTCCAAATGGTGGCGCTGGGGTTGTGCGGGCTGTTGATCAAAATCGCCCGGGTGCGCGGCGTAATGGCGGCAGCTATTTTGTCAAAGTCGGGGCGGAATGTGCCCGGTGTGAGCGGCACCCGCACCACCGTGCCGCCCGCCAGTTCGATGTTGGGCACATAGCTGTCGTAGCAGGGTTCGAGCACGATCACTTCGTCGCCCGGGTGCACCACGGCCAAGATGATGGTGATGATGGCCTGCGTCGCCCCGGCGGTGATGGTGATCTCGTCAGTGGGGCGGTAGCTGCGGCCATGCAGGGCGGCAATTTTGGCCGCCATGGCCTCGCGCAGCGCAGGAATGCCAGGCATGGGCGGGTACTGGTTGTGGCCTTGCTGCATGGCATCGCTCACGGCTTGTAGCAGTGCCGGGTCGCAGCCAAAGTCGGGGAAGCCCTGGCCTAAATTGACTGCGCCTTTTTCAGCTGCCAGGGCCGACATGACGGTGAAGATGGTCGTGCCCACGGTGGGCATTTTGGAGACCAGGGCAGGGCTTGGGGCAGGGGTTTCAGAGTTCATAGTCGTTCACATGGCCAGTCATGGCTTTGGCAATTAAATTTTTGTTGAGGCGATCGCTCAGCAAATGGGCAAAATCATAGACAAAATTGCGCAAATACGCGCCGCGTTTAAAAGCGACCCGGGCTAAATTTTGGCCAAACAAGTGGCCCACAGGGCGCACTACCAGGTCGGCGTTGCTGCCGTCGTCGCGGGCGGCCATCTCGGCCACCAGGCCCACGCCCATGCCAAGGCGCACATAGGTTTTGATCACGTCGGAGTCGATCGCTTCGAGCGCAATCTGCGGGCTGAGTTTGCGCGCTGCAAAGGCTTGGTCAATGCGGTTGCGCCCGGTGAACGAGGGGTGGTAGGTCACCAGCGGCTCGGTGGCAATGTCTTCTAAGCTGAGGCGCTCGATGAGGGCCAAGGGGTGGGCCAAGGGCAGCACCAGCACATGCTGCCAGCTGTAGCAGGGCAGGGTCACCAGCTCGGGGTAATCGGTGAGTGACTCGGTGGCAATGCCAATCTCTGCCACTTCGTCGATCAACATTTGCGCTACTTGCCCAGGCGAGCCTTGGTGCAGGCTGAGCTTTACTTTGGGGTAGGCCAGGCGCAGCTTGGCCACGGGCCCGGGCAGCACATAGCGCGCCTGGGTGTGGGTGGTGGCAATCGACAGTGTGCCGTCGTCTTGCGCTGAATACTGCTCGCCAATGCGCCTCAGATTGGCCGCCTCACGCAAAATAATGTCGATACTCTGCAGCACCTGCTCGCCCGGTTCGGTCACGCGTTTGAGGCGCTTGCCATGGCGCGCAAAAATCTCAATGCCCAGCTCTTCTTCGAGTTCAATAATGGCTTTGGACACGCCCGGTTGCGAGGTGTGCAAAGCTTTGGCGGCCTCGGTCAAATTGAGGTTGCGGCGCACGGCCTCTTGCACAAAACGAAATTGGTGCAAATTCATGCGAGGGCTGTACCCTCGGCAAGGGCCAGCTGGGCCATCAAGTCGAGCATCAGCGGGTGTTCGCCCACCGCAGGCAAGAGCGTGATGGCGACTCTGGGGTGGGCGCTGCGCAACTCGGCCAGCAGCAGGGGTAGGTCTTCCCGCGCATGCTTGCCTAC
>CANFOR010000284.1 GCA_947448675.1 Betaproteobacteria bacterium | reverse complement strand
CTCTCACTGGGTTGAAAGTTAATGCCATAGAGTGTGCGGGCAGCCGCCAAGCCCTTTGCCAAGCTCACCCCAGCGCCCACCATTGCCGCAATATCTCGGTAATCTTTGGCCTCCGCGCGTTGGAGAATGACCTTGAGCTTGGTTGCCATCAGGTCGTCCAATGAAGCTACCTGCAGCACGCCGTCTTCGGTAATTTCAGGTTCGCCGACGCGGCCAAAACCAATCGTCCCGAAAAACGAAACCTTGACGTGTTCGCGTTCAGCATTACCGCAGGGAACATTGACGGTAAACGTGTGCTGTTGATCCTGCAATACAGTAGAGATGGCTACAAATGGAAAAGCCGCATGGATAGCATTGCGGTCAAGTGCTTGCTCTGAGAAAAAATCAAAATCAACCGAAGCCCGATGCCCAAGACGCAGGGCAATGGCCGTACCACCGTAAAGCGCAAAGCCTAATTCAGCGGCTGGGCGCAATTGGGGCCAAAGCCCTTGTTGCGCAGGTGGAAGTATTCCCATGCACGGCTTGAAAATACCCTTCATGCAAATTTCCGCAAAGGCATGGGCGGAACCTGATCGACGCTGGCAAGCCCAAGCCGATAGTTCCAATACGCCCATGAGCGCGGGCCAAACTGCCCGGCTTGCGCGTGTGCAATAACCCCTCGCAACACGTCATCGCCCACTTGATCGGCCAATAGTTGCACATCCGAATAGTCGCCGATGTTCATGACCTGCGCGATCACACGGTCTGGCATGCCAACAGCCTCATCGGGTGTTTTCCACCAAATATATTTGCGAGCAAGTCGCTTTAAAAAATCTTGCTCCATTGCTTGGTCCACGATAAAACTCCAACATGCTTTTACGATTTAACCCATTTGAATTTTAGGTCTATTAGCAGCAAAGCGCCATAAAAAAAGCCGCTTGGGTTGCCCCAAGCGGCTCTTTGGCTTTTAACTAAATGCTGGCGATTGCCAGCATTGAATTAGAAGTAGTGCTGAACGCCAACGTACAACAGGGTAGGCTTGCTGGTGTTGGTGCCAACGCCAGAGTTGCCTTTGCCGTCGGTAGCGAAGTCCAGATTGATCAAGGTGCGCTTAGACAGGCTGTAGTTTGCGCCGACGTTCACGATTGCAGAGTCAGCACCGTTGTTAACACCGAAAGCACCCGTGCCATTGGTTTTGTGGTTACCCAAACGGATGTAAGGGGTAGCTGCGCCGAAAGGAGCGGTAACCGTCAGAGCCATGCCTTTAGCAGAGGTCCACAGAGCAGCGGCGCCAGAAGCGCTTTCGCTTTGGTAAGCTGCACCAACTTTGGCAACGCCGAAGTCATAGGTAGCGCCCAAAGTGGTCATGCTGCCGGTCACGTTGAAAGCTGCGTCCGCGTTGGCTTTTTGCAGAGCCAAACCAACAAACAGTGGGCCTTGGCCATAGGTCACGTTCAGACCCAGGGTATTGCCGGTACCGTTTGCGGTGTTGCTAGGCAGGTTGCCCAAAGCGTATTGCAGTTGAGCCGACACGCCGCTGAAATTGGGGCTGCTGTAGGTGAAAGCGTCGATCACGCGGGTCACATCTGGCTGAGCAGTGCCGCCGCCAGCAGAAGCTGCCATGCCAGCATTGCCGTTTTGGCCACGGCCAACGTTGCCAGAAATCCAACGGCTGGTAGAGTTGGTGCCGCCAAACAAGATGCCGCCGCCGTTGAAGCCGGTCAGGCAAGAGCCTTGGTCAACCGTGCAGATAACGGGCATAGCCACGGTACCAGTACGACCCAATTTGAAGTCGCCCCAGCCGCCGCCCAGACCGAGCCAAGCGCCACGGTTGAACAACACGCCAGCGGTTGAGCCGTTGCTGAAGCTAGGTTGCATTTCGAGGTAGAAGCTAGCAGAGTTGCCGCCGCCCATGTCTTCGGTGCCCTTGATGGTCATCAAAGAAGCTGCTGGGCCATTACCAATGCTATTGGTGGTGGTGCCGGCAGAGTTTTTGAACGAGTTATAGCCAGCAAACAGACGACCAGAAATGGTCACGGTCGACTGAGCGAAAGCGCTGATAGAGGCCAGAGCGGCCAGAGCTACGAGGGTTTTTTTCATGAGGATTAATCTCCAAGGTTAAACATAGGGCTCCGGACCTTGAGGGTTTGCACCCTCCCGGATCCCCGGGCCAACCTCCTGTTGGGGAAGCTGTGTGTATTGCACCAGAGCCCACCGGGTTTGACAAACCCCAAGCGTCAAATAAGCCCGTAAAGCGGCTTTTTTGTGGCTGGCCTGCAACAAAGCGCGGGCCGGGCCGCTTGGCTAGCGCAAAGCTTGGCTGGCCTGGGTAAGAAGTTTTACGGTGTGCAGCAGCACGGGCCGCGTCGTCTAGGCGCGAGCCAAGCGCATGCTGGCATTGTAAAAGCTACACTGCTGCCATGCCACAAAGCCCCTCGCATTCCAGCGCCAGCGTCCATGCTGGCTACACCCACACCAGCAGCCTACCCGAGCGCTGCATAGGCGCTTTTGACGCCGCGCTACGCACCCTGCTGGCCCCGCCGCGCGCCAGCCGCCCCTGCCCCACCGTGCCCGAAGCGCACAGTGCCGCGCCAGCGCTCAGCGCCGCCGACAAGCGCGCCGCCGGGGCTTTGATGCGCGTCAACCATGTGGGCGAAGTGTGTGCCCAGGCGCTGTACACCGCGCAGGCATTTGCTACCAAAAACGTAGCGCTCCACGCACAACACATGCGCTCTGCCAAAGAAGAGGCCGACCACTTGGCGTGGACGCAGCAGCGCCTGGACGCGCTGGGCGCGCGCGCCTCGCTGCTCAACCCGCTGTGGTACGCAGGCTCCTTTGGCCTGGGCCTGCTGGCCGGGCGCTTGGGCGACCGCGTGAGCCTGGGCTTTGTAGTCGAGACCGAACGCCAGGTCGAGGCACATTTGCAAAGCCACTTAGAGCGCCTGCCCGTGGCCGACGTGGAGTCGCGCGCGGTGTTGGCGCAAATGCAGGCCGACGAAGCCCGCCATGCGCGCGAGGCGCAGCACGCCGGGGCGCAAGAGCTGCCCAAGGTGGCGCAACTGCTGATGCGCGCGGCGGCGAAGCTGATGACCACGGTGGCGCAGCGCATCTGAGCACGCTACAAATTCAATAGCT
>CANFOR010000283.1 GCA_947448675.1 Betaproteobacteria bacterium | reverse complement strand
TGTGCAAACCCATTTGCACTCCTGAATGCACGGTGCCAATGACCACGTCAACCTTGTCGCGTTGGACCAGTTTGTTGGCGTTTTCAATGCCTTTCGATGGCTCGGCTTCGTCGTCTACTTTGAACCATTCAATGTCGCGCCCGCCGAGTTTGCCGCCTTGCTGTTCAATGGCCAAACGAAAGCCGTTTTCAATGGCTACCCCGAGCTGGGCGAAGGTGCCGCTGTAGGGCAGCATCAGGCCAACGCGTACCTTGCTGCTTTGCGCCTGTGCGATGGAGGGCAAGAACAAACCTGCAGATGCGGCACCAATGGCGGCGGCGCTACGGGACAAAACAAGGCGACGGGTGGTCATAGGGAAGGCTCCAAAAAGTTGCCCTGACTGTAACCCAGGGTCGGGCTGTGCCTTACCCGTAGATACCCCCAAGCTGGTGCTGGAAAGGCGCATTGGCCGTGCGTAAATTGCTATATTTTTTATAGCTGTCTACGCACTGTTTATGCGCCTTGTGGCCGTTTTTGGCTCTGTGCAGGGCTTAAACAGATGCCAGCCAGGTGCGACACCAGGCAGCGGCCTCGGTCTCGGCCATGCTGCCGTCACTGGCGTCGTGGCAAAACACCTCGCCTATGCGTTTGGCACCCAGGCTGTGCAAGCGCTCGTCGAACTTTTTGCCGCCAAAGCAAAAAGTTTGGGCGTGCGTGCGGTCGCCCAAGGCGATGACGCCGTAGCGCACATGGCCTAAAAAGCGCGGCGCGGTGTCCAGCGAGTCGCAGAGCGCGCGGGCGTTGTCGGGCACGTCGCCCGCGCCATAGGTGGAGCAGCAGATCAGGTAGAGCGCGTCTTCGTCAAACACCGAAATGTCGAGCCCGTCCATCAGCAGCACTTCAATGTGATCAACCAAGTCGGCGCAGTCCATTTCGATGGCCTGTGCGGCGTATTCGGCGGTGTTGGTCATGGTACCAACCAAGATTTTGAGTTTCATAGCTGAGAGTTTAAAGCAGCCCCATGTGGCTAACAGCCCGCGCGAAACTTCGCTCTGGCGGGGTCACAGCGCCAATGCAGATCACTTGGTGTTGGCTGGCGCATCCGGCACAGCCTGCCGCCCCATCTCTTCCATTTGCCGCACCACGTCCGCATCGGAGGCGGGTGTGTTTTGCAGGCGCACAATAGCGGGCGCGTCGAGCTGGTGCACCAGAGCGGGCCAGGCAAACACCGCAGCGCAGACCAGGGCTTGGGCCAGCAGCCAAGGGCCTAGCGCGCGCAGCAGCGGGCGCAGCGCAACCGGCCCGGCGCTGCTGGCCATGCGGGCACGTGCCATGAGCACGGCGTAGCCCATGGGCGGCAGCAAAAACCCCAGTTGCAGCACCAAGAGCAGCAGCACTGCTGCCTGCTGCGCGTCGCCCAATTGGGCGATCAGGGGAGGGGCCAAAATCGGGATGATGACGAAGATCATTTCAAAGGCGTCGAGCACCCAGGCGCAGGCGGCAATGGCCAGCAAAACCAGCAAAGCTGTAGCCTGGGGCGGATAGGGTGAGGTCAGCACGGCACCGGCCAACCAAGCGTCGGTGGCGAAGGCCCGGAACACCAAACTAAACGTCGTGGAGCCCACCAACAGGGCCAGCAAGCCACCGCTCAGACTCAGCGTGTCGGCCAGCACGACCCGCCAGGCGCTGGCGCTCAAAACGCGCGTGAGCAAGCTCACCAAGAGCAGCAAACAGCCGCCCGTGGCGGCGGCTTCTACCGCAAACATCTGCCCCGTAAACACGGCCAGCAAGAGCGCCAGTATGGCCGCTATTGCTACCAAAATGATAGCTGTCTGCGCAGCTCCCATGAGCCTTTCGGGCTGTTTTCTCTCTGCAGAACGGCCCTGCCACCAAGCTACCAACAACCACAATAGCAGCACGCAAGCGGCGGGCAGCAGGGCCGCGTTGAGCACGTCTTGGGTGTTGATGATGCGCTGGCCACTGGCCGCAAACAGTGCGCTGTAGAGCGGCAAATTGCTGGCTTCGGTGTGGGCGCGCAGCAGGGCATCGCCCAGCAAAATCAAGACCAAAGAAGGCGGCACCACCACGCCGATAGTGGCCGCCACGCTCACCAAGGCCGTTGCGCGCGCCGGGGCCAGGCGGCCCAACTGCGGCACTACCAAGCGGGTCAGCAGGGCCGAGCTAGAAGCTACCGAGCCGTTCATGGGTGCCAGCAAAGCGCCCGTGGCCAGCGCCGCCAGCGAGCGGCCCGCGCCGGTGAAGCGCAGCGCCCGCGCCAGCATGGCAAAGATTGCGTCGGCCACCTGCAGCTGCTGCAAGAGCACGCCAATGAACACATAAAGCGGCAGGGCCTGCAGCAGGTCGTGCTCCAGCAAGCCAACCAAGCGCGCGGGCAGGGCACTCAAGATCCCCAGGCCGATGCTGCCGGTAGCCCAACCCAGGGCCGCAAACAGGCTGGCCGTGCCGATCAATAAAGCCCACACGGGCAGGCCTGTGCCGATGATGAGCACACCCAGTGCCAGCAGCATGTAAACGCCCGTGCTAGGGCCCATTAAGCGCGCCCCTGGGGTGCTTGGGGCATGATGCTACGCAAGCCCACGACGGCTTGCACCGCCGCCAGTAAAAGCAAGAGCCAACTGGCGAGTTTGATCAGAAAGTAGCCTGGGCTCAGGGTTTCGGGGAATTTTTCTAAGCCCAGCAAAGAAGCCCAGACCGAGGGCGCGCTCACCCAGAGCATGAACGCAGCCCAGGGCAGGATGCAGGCGGCCAAGGCCCAGCGCTTCCATGCCGGGCTGGGGCTGTGGACGGCTGCGGCGCTCAAATGGCTTCCTGCGCGGGTGGCGGCTGTCACGGCAACGGCGGCGTAGAGCGCAAAGGCAATTTGCGCGGCGTCATTGGCTTGGCGCGAATAGGCCTGCACCCACTCGCGCAGCGGCCACTGCGCGCACAGCAAAGCAGCGAGCGGAGCGATCAGGAGGCTGGCAAGCCAGAGCACAGGGCGCATAGATGTGCTGAGTATGCACTGGGCCAGAAGCTGGTCTGCCCGGAGGGGATCGAACCCCCGACCCACAGCTTAGAAGGCTGTTGCTCTATCCAACTGAGCTACGGGCAGATTGTGCGCTGGGCTAGAAAAAACAAAGCCC
>CANFOR010000282.1 GCA_947448675.1 Betaproteobacteria bacterium | reverse complement strand
TCACCCATGTGACCGACGGCGACACCCTGTGGGTGCGTACCAGTGCGCAAACCCCTGCTATGAAGGTGCGCCTGCTGGGCCTAGACGCGCCGGAGAGCTGCCAACCCTGGGGCCCGCAAGCGCAAGCAGCCCTGGCCGGCCGTGCGCTCTACCAAAGCGTAGACATCCAAAGCAAAGCGCGCGACGGCTACGGCCGCGTGCTGGGCAGCGTGCGCCTGCATGGAGAAGACCTGGGTGCTTGGTTGGTCGCCAATGGCCATGCCTGGAGCTATGGCTGGCATGGCCGCCGTGCCGTCTATGGAACCGAGCAAAACCAGGCCCAGGCAGCGCAGCGTGGTCTGTGGGCGCAGCCCGCCATCGAACCCCGGCAGTTTAGAAAGAAACACGGTGCTTGCGCGCACTAGCTGTGCGTTTGCAGCTACAAAATAAATAGCAATTTAAGTTAACGCTGGGTCGACAGCACGCTCACATAGTCGTGCTGCTGGGTGTTGACGGTAGACACCCGGTACTCCACCGGTTTCTCGCCAAAGCTCAGTGCAATGCGGTGCACTTCTAGCACGGGCACCCCTGTGGACAGGCCCAAAATGCGTGCCACGTCGCGGCTGGCGGCTGCGGCACGCGCTCGCTCTTGGGCGCGCAGCACGCTGATGCCATGGTCCAGTTGGTAGAGGTTGTAAACGGTGCTCGGGCGCTCGGTAAAACGTTTTTCAGTCAGGCCTTTGAACACCAGCGCCGACAAGCAAATCGCGTCGTGTACGACGGGCCTGCCACCCAGCGACAAGCGATTGCTGATGCAAAACACTGGCTCACCCAGGCGAATGCGCAGTGCCGCCGCCTGGGTTTCGGTAGCGCGGGCTTTGTCAAAAGCCACGCAGTCCACTACCGGGTATTCGCGTTCTTGGGTCAAGCTGTCGAGCGCGTCGGCGCTACGCGGTTCGACATGAAAAAACTGAAATAAAAATCGGTCGTCATTGTGCAGGGCTACAAAAGTGCCCTTGCCTTGGCGTCGAATCAGCACATGCTCGTGCACCAACTCGTCCACCGCACGCCGCAGGGTGCCAATGCTCACTTGGAGCAACTGGGCAATTTCACTCTCGCTGGGCAGGGCCTCGCCAGGGCCAAAGCGGCCTGATTCCAAGAGCTTGAGAAGGGCGCGTTTGACCTGGCGGTACAAAGGCACCGTGCCCGAACCGCTCAGCGGTGCCAATTCGGGGACAGGAACGGGTACGAACGGCGCAAATGATGGAGCTGTGGGTTTCACAACCCTAGTGTAGAAAGCTTCTCACAATGCATCTAGCTCATATAGATGACATGGTTGACGCAGGGGCCCAAAGCACTAGACTTCGCAGTCTGTAAGCCAACCCAGCACACCAGGAGCAAAACCGTGATCCATTTTGTATTGCACGACGCCAAAGACACTGTGGCCGTCGTCGTCATCGAAGGCCTGAAGGCCGGAACCACCATGACCGGTTGGATCATGGACGAAGACCGCACCATCGAGGTCAAAGCCCAACAAGACATACCCATTGGCCACAAGGTCGCGCTCAAAGACATGGCCGTGGGCGACACCGTATGGAAGTACGGAATCGACATGGGGAAAGTGGTTGCCAACATCAAAGCAGGCGAGCATGCCCACGTCCACAACATCAAAACCAAGCGTTGGTAAGCCAAGGAAATCAATATGACCGTCATTGACAAAAACACCACCTTCATGGGCTATCGCCGCGAAAACGGCCGCGTCGGCGTGCGCAACCACGTCATCATCTTGCCGCTTGACGACTTGTCTAACGCTGCGGCAGAGGCCGTTGCGCACAACATCAAAGGCGCGCTGGCCATTCCGCATCCCTACGGGCGCTTGCAGTTTGGTGCCGACCTCGACCTGCACTTTCGCACCCTGATCGGCACCGGCTGCAACCCCAATGTGGCGGCGGTGGTGGTGATCGGCATTGAAGACGGCTGGACGCAAAAAGTAGTCGATGGCATTGCCAGCACCGGCAAGCCAGTTTGCGGCTTTGGCATCGAAGGCCATGGCGACCATGACACGATTTTGCGTGCCAGCAAAATGGCCCGCGAATACGTGCAATGGGCCAGTGAGAAACAGCGCGAGGTTTGCCCCATTCAAGACCTGTGGGTGTCCACCAAATGTGGCGAGTCCGACACCACCAGTGGCTGCGGTGCCAACCCCACCGTGGGCAATGCTTTTGACAAGCTCTACGAAACTGGCAACTATTTGGTGTTTGGTGAAACCAGCGAGATCACCGGCGGCGAAAAAATCGTCGCCGAGCGCTGCCGCACGCCTGAGATTCGCGACCAGTTCATGTTCATGTTCAACCGTTATCAAGACATGATCAACCGCCACAAAACCAGCGACTTGTCAGACAGCCAACCCACCAAGGGCAACATCGCGGGCGGCTTGACCACCATCGAAGAAAAAGCCCTGGGCAATATCCAAAAAATCGGCAAAAAATGCGTGGTCGATGGCGTGATCGACAAGGCCGAAATGCCGACCCACCCGGGTCTGTGGTTCATGGACTCGTCTTCTGCTGCGGCTGAGATGGTCACGCTCTGCGCGGCCTCGGGTTTTGCGGTGCACTTCTTCCCCACGGGCCAAGGCAATGTGATCGGCAACCCGATTTTGCCAGTGATCAAAATTTGCGCCAACCCGCGCACTGTGCGTTTGATGAGCGAGCACGTAGACGTCGACAGCTCAGGCCTGCTGCAACGCGACATCACCCTCGACCAAGCAGGCGACATGCTGCTCGAGAACATGCTGCGCACCGCCAATGGCCGCCTCACCGCTGCCGAGGCATTGGGGCACCGTGAATTCGTGCTGACCCGTCTCTACGAAAGCGCCTAATGGGCCGAATCGTTATTTCAGAATTCATGGATGAGCGCGCGGTGGCGCAGCTGGCCGCCCAGCACGAGGTGCTCTACGACGCGCTCTTGCAAAAAGACGCCGCGCGCTTGGCCGTAGAAGCCAAAAATTGCGACGCCTTCATCGTGCGCAACCTGACCCAAGTCCGCGGCGACTTGCTCGCCGCCTTGGCCAGCAGCGGGCGTTGCAAAGTGGTCGGCCGCTTGGGCGTGGGCCTCGACAACATCGACGTGCCTGCTTGCGAGGCCGCTGGCATGCAGGTCATTCCCGCCAC
>CANFOR010000281.1 GCA_947448675.1 Betaproteobacteria bacterium | reverse complement strand
GTGCCGCACATGCTGGGCATCGTGCAAACCCTAGAAGACAAAGGCCTGGCCTACCGCACCGAAGGCGGCGACGTGAACTACGCGGTGCGCAAGTTCCCAGGCTACGGCAAACTCTCGGGCAAGTCGCTCGACGAGCTGCACGCCGGTGAACGGGTGGCGGTCTTAGACGGCAAAGACGATCCGCTCGATTTTGTGCTGTGGAAGTCGGCCAAGCCCAGCGAGCCCGCCGATGCCCAATGGCCCAGCGCCTTTGGCCCCGGCCGCCCCGGCTGGCATATTGAGTGCTCGGCCATGGCCTGTGCCACCTTGGGCGAGAGCTTTGACATCCACGGCGGCGGCGCCGACCTGCAGTTCCCGCACCACGAGAATGAAATCGCCCAGAGCGAGGGCGCTTTTGGCAAACCCTTGGCCCAGGTGTGGATGCACAACGGCTTTGTCAACATCGACAACGAGAAGATGTCCAAGAGCCTGGGCAACTTTTTCAGCATCCGCGAGGTGCTGCAAAAGTTCGACGCCGAGACGGTGCGCTTCTTCATCGTACGCACACATTACCGCAGCCCGCTCAACTACAGCGACGCGCATTTAGACGACGCCCGTGGCGCGCTCAAACGCCTCTACACCGCGCTGGCCTTGGCTGCCGCCAACCTGGATGCCAATCCAGACGCTAGCAAAAATATAGCTTCCAACGCACAGCCAGTAAGCCTTGTGGACTGGTTAAACCCCTACGCGGCGCGCTTCAAAGCGGCCATGGACAACGACTTTGCCACGCCCGAAGCCCTGGCCGTGCTGTTTGATTTGGCGGGAGAAGTCAACCGCAACCATTCGGCAGAGCAAGCCGCTTTGCTGAAAAATTTGGGCGGCGTGCTGGGCATTTTGCAGGGCGATCCGCAGGCGTTTTTGGAATGGCGAGCGCCAATCAGTCTTGCAGCAAATGGCTCCGCAAATCCGAGTGCCACCGCAGAAGTGAGCCTTATTTCCAAAGAACAAATTGCAGAGCAAATCGTCGCCCGCGCAGCCGCCAAAGTTGCCAAAAACTTCGCCGAGGCCGACCGCATTCGCAAGGCCTTGGCCGAGCAGGGCATTGTGTTGAAAGACTCGCCCACGGGCACCACCTGGGAGAGCGCGTAATGCCAAGCAAAGCCGCCAGCAAAAGCGCTGCACCGAAAGAGGCCAGCCTTACTTTGCCCGACTACTGGCAAGAGGCCTGCAAGCACCTGATGAAGAAAGACCGCGTGATGAAGCGGTTAATCCCCCAGTTTGGCGAGGCCAGTTTGCAGTCGCGCGGCGACGCCTTCACCACCCTCGCGCGCAGCATTGTCGGCCAGCAAATCAGCGTCAAGGCGGCGCAAACCGTGTGGGACCGTTTTGCGCTCTTGCCCAGCAAAATGTTGCCGGCTCAAGTGCTCAAACTCAAGGTCGACGACATGCGCGCGGCGGGCCTATCGCAACGCAAGGTCGAGTATTTGGTCGATCTGGCCCTGCACTTTGACAGCGGCTCGGTCTCGCTGGGCAACTGGCATACGATGGAAGACGATGCCATCATCGAAGAGCTGGTGGGCATTCGCGGCATTGGCCGCTGGACCGCCGAGATGTTTCTCATTTTTTACCTGATGCGTCCCAATGTGCTGCCGCTCGACGACGTAGGCCTTATCAACGGCATCAGCAAGAGCTATTTTTCAGGCGAGCCGGTCAGCCGCAGTGACGCCCGCGAGGTGGCCGCTGCTTGGGCTCCGTATTGCAGCGTGGCAACTTGGTATATTTGGCGCTCTTTAGACCCTTTGCCGGTGGAGTACTAGCATGAGCAAAAAAACATTTTTAGACTTTGAAACCCCCATCGCCGAGCTAGAGGGCAAGATCGAAGAGCTGCGCTATTTGCAAACCGAGTCGGCGGTCGATATTTCTGACGAAATCGGCCAGCTCAGCAAAAAAAGCTTGCAGCTGACCAAAGATATTTACAGTGAGCTCACGCCCTGGCAGATCACCAAGATCGCCCGCCACGCCGAGCGGCCGTACACGCTCGACTACCTGCGCGAATGCTTCACCGACTTCATTGAGCTGCACGGCGACCGCCACTTTGCCGACGACCTGTCGATCGTCGGTGGCCTGGCGCGCTTCAACGGCAATGCCTGCATGGTGCTGGGCCAGCAAAAGGGCCGCGACACTAAAGAGCGTGGCCTGCGCAACTTTGGCATGAGCAAGCCCGAGGGCTACCGCAAAGCCCTGCGCCTGATGAAGACCGCCGAAAAGTTCAAGCTGCCGGTCTTCACCTTTGTGGACACGCCCGGGGCCTACCCCGGCATCGACGCCGAAGAGCGCGGCCAAAGCGAGGCCATTGGCCGTAATATTTTTGAGATGGCCCAGCTCGAAGTGCCCATCATCACCACCATCATTGGCGAGGGCGGCTCGGGTGGCGCGCTGGCCATCAGCGTGGGCGACCAAATGCTGATGCTGCAATACGCCATCTATAGCGTTATGAGCCCCGAGGGTTGCGCCTCGATCTTGTGGAAGACCAGCGACAAAGCCCAAGACGCCGCCGAGGCCCTGGGCATTACTGCGCACCGGCTCAAAGCCCTGGGTTTGATCGACAAAATCGTCAACGAGCCGGTGGGTGGTGCGCACCGCGATCCGAAACAAATGGCGGCGTTTTTAAAGCGCGCTCTGAACGACGCTTGGCGCCAAGTGGCCGACCTCAAAACCCCCGAGCTGCTGGAGCGCCGCTACCAGCGCCTGCAAAGTTATGGCCGCTTCACCGACACCAAGGCCGAGAGCAAATAAGCCTGTGGCCCTGGCGCAGCCCCTGGGGCGATAGTGCTGCAACTGTCTTTGCAGCCGCGCATTGCCGTGGGCTACAGTGGCGGCGCCGACTCCACCGCCTTGCTCTTGCTCTGCGCCCAGCAGTACCCCGGCCAGGTGCAAGCCCTGCACATCCACCACGGCCTGCAAGCCGCGGCCGATGACTTTGCCGCGCATTGCCAAGCCTTTTGCGCCCAGTTGAAGGTGCCCCTGCAGGTACTGCATGTGCATGCCCACGCCGCCGCAGGCCAAAGCCCCGAAGACGCCGCACGGCGCGCCCGCTACAACGCGCTCAGTGCCTGGGTTATAGAAAACAATCGGCCCACAACGCCCGTAAACAGTGCGTATGAAGCTATTAAAACCATAGCGATTGCACAACACGCCG
>CANFOR010000280.1 GCA_947448675.1 Betaproteobacteria bacterium | reverse complement strand
CGACATGGAGTTTGCGCGCGGTAAGTTCCGTGTGCGCGGCGACACCATTGACGTCTTCCCCGCCGAGCATTCTGAGCTAGCGATTCGCATCGAGCTGTTTGACGACGAGATTGAATCACTCAGCCTGTTCGACCCGCTGACGGGCCGCATTCGGCAAAAAATTCCGCGCTTTACTGTCTACCCCAGCAGCCACTACGTCACGCCGCGCGACAAGGTGTTGGCCGCAATTGAAACCATCAAACTCGAACTGGCCGAGCGCCTGCCCCAGCTCACCGGCATGGGCAAGCTGGTAGAAGCCCAGCGCCTGGAGCAACGCACCCGTTTCGACTTGGAAATGCTCACCGAAGTGGGCCACTGCAAAGGCATTGAAAACTACACCCGCCACCTGAGTGGCGCAGCCCCCGGCGACCCACCCAGCACCTTGACCGACTACATGCCCAAAGACGCGCTGATGTTTTTGGACGAGAGCCACCAAATGACGGGCCAGCTCAATGCCATGTACAACGGCGACCGCTCGCGCAAAACCACCTTGGTCGAATACGGCTTTCGGCTGCCCAGCGCGCTCGACAACCGGCCGCTCAAGTTTGAAGAGTTCGAGCAGCGCATGCGCCAATGCGTGTTCGTCTCGGCCACCCCGTCGAACTATGAAAAAGAACACTCGGGCAAAGTGGTGGAGCAACTGGTGCGCCCCACCGGTTTGGTAGACCCCGAGGTGGAAGTGCGCCCCGCCACCAGCCAGGTAGACGACGTGTTGCAAGAGATTCGCCTGCGCACCGAGAAGAACGAGCGCGTGCTCATCACCACGCTGACCAAGCGCATGTCCGAGCAGCTCACCGACTATTTGAGCGACAACGGCGTGAAGGTGCGCTACCTGCACTCTGACGTAGACACCGTGGAACGCGTAGAAATTTTGCGCGACCTGCGGCTGGGCACTTTTGACGTTTTGGTGGGCATCAATTTACTGCGAGAGGGTTTAGACATACCCGAGGTGAGTTTGGTGGCGATCTTAGACGCCGACAAAGAAGGTTTTTTGCGCTCGGAGCGCAGCCTCATTCAAACCATAGGCCGCGCCGCACGCAACCTCAATGGTCGCGCCATTTTGTACGCCGACCGCATCACCGACTCCATGGCCCGCGCCATGGGCGAGACCGAGAGACGCCGCACCAAACAAACCGCCTTTAACCTGGCCAACAACATCACCCCACGCAGCATCGTCAAACAGGTGCGCGACCTGATCGACGGCGTTTACAGCGAGAAGGCCAGCAAAGAAGCCGAGCGCCAAGAACTGCAACGCGCCGCCGTAGAAGACCTGAGCGAAAAAGATGTGGCCAAACGCATCAAACAGCTAGAAAAGCAAATGATGGAACACGCCCGCAACCTAGAGTTTGAAAAAGCCGCCCGCGTGCGCGACCAACTGGCCCTGCTCAAACAACAGGCCTTTGGCGCGGCGGGGGTGGACAATGTGGTGGTGCCTGCGGCTTGAGGAGCGTGCCACTCCATTTTCGTTTCACGAATGCTACGTATTTTGTAGCTACCTACGCATAATCCACGGGCATTTCAGGCGTATTCGCTATGGAGCCAAGGCGCAGGTGTTGGCCGTGCAAGCCGCTACGGGTGGGCGAATGCACAGGCAGGCGATGGCGGGTATAGGCCCAGGCAGCAGGGCGCGGGCTTGTAAGGCGAGGACGTTTTGCTCAGCAGCGGTGGAGTTGGCGTTGGCCGCTGTTGGCGCGGTGAGGGAGTAGGCTTGGTAGCTGGGGCAGAGGCAGCTTGTCGATGTGGGCAACAAGACCAGCACGCCACATTGCGCGTTGCTGGCGCAGGGCGTGTTCACCCCTAATGCACGGGCCTGCGCCGCTGTGGCGTTGGCGGCGTCTACAGCTACTTGGTAGGGTGAAATGCCAGGGCTGCCGCCGCCACAGGCGCAAAGCAGGGCCAACATGGCCAAAGCCAAAGCGCTGCAGCTGCGGCTGGCAAGGTGTTTAAGCGATTGCGACATCATGTGTATGGCCTTGGTTTGCTCCACATTTTATAGCTACCAACGCACAATCCACGGGCGTTTCGGGCCTATTTCAGGTTTGATTGAAGCGGGGCATAAAGGGAATGTCGGTCGAGCCAATGTCATGCCCCATCTGCGTGAGTGCGGTGCAAATCTGCCCGCGATGGTGGGTTTGGTGGTTGAACACATGGGTCAGCAGGGCCCAGTTGGGCACGGTGCGTTCGCGCCCGTCCACCTTGCTGGTGTAGGTGAGTGATGCGCCGAGCCAGTCGGGTGCGAGGCTGCTCACCCAGGTGAGCAAGCGGGTGTCGATTGGGCCGCGCTCTCGCAGCAGGGCGGCAAAGCCAGCAAACAATTCGACACCTAGCGCGGGTGCTTGTGTGGGCTTGCCGGTAAAGCGCGCAAGAAAGGCCAAGTCAGAGTAGGCAATGTGGTTCAGTGTCAGGTAGATCGACTTGAAAAACAGGCCCCGGTCGGCGTACAGCGCGTCCTCGGGCAGGGCGGCGCACAGCGCGTAGAGCTTGCTGTTCATCCAGTGGTTGTATTCGGCCAAGAGCACAAGATGGCGGTTTGCGGGCATAGCGGCATGGTACTCCAGAGGATTCGGCATTTTAATTTGCTATTAATTTAATAGCTGCCTACGCAGATTCTGCGTGCCTTTCAGGCATTTTTACCCCTCTGTACAATGCCCCATGGCCGAAAAAACCCTTAGCACCGACACCTACAAGCTCTTCCCCTCGCCGCGCAATGTGCACCGCACCCTGTTTGCGCACGAGGTGTTTGTGCCCTTCCCCTACACGCTGATCGACCTGCCGGCCTTTAACTTCAAGGGCAAGTACAGCTTGTTTGCCGCGCACCGCATGGCCGACAACAAGGCGGGGCAGTTGGCAAGCTTTGAGCTGGCGCAAGACGCCACCACCTTCACCACCAAATTTGTGCCGGACTGAGCCCATTGCGAACGCGACAGCGTGCGCAAATCGCGGCGCTTAAAACGCCAACGTTTGCCCTTCGGTCATCGGCACCACGGGCACCGCTGCGCCCTTCATGGCGGCTTGGAACTCGGCCAGCGTGCCTTTGGCCAGCGGGTTGGAGTTGTAGTGGATGGGCACGACGCCTTTGGTGGCGATCCAGTTGCGCATGGCAAAGGCCGCGTCTTCAGGGCCCATGGTGAAGTTGCCGCCAAT
>CANFOR010000279.1 GCA_947448675.1 Betaproteobacteria bacterium | reverse complement strand
CCCTGGCTGTCAGTGTGTTCAAAGTTCATGAACCAAGCCAGGTTGCCGTTTTTGTTGCCCACCGAGGCACTGGTCTCCCAGCTACGGTAAGTGGCGCTGGTGTTGTACAGGCTAAAAGGCTGGGTGCTTCTGCCGACCTTGCCATGCGCCTCAAACTGCGTGGGCATGCGGGTCACGTAGTCCACCACCGCGCCCACCGAGTTGCCGGGGTAGGCGGCCGAGAAGGGGCCATACATCACATCAACGCGCTCAATTTCTTGCGGCGTAACCAAACCCCAGCGCGGTGGGAAAGACAGGCCGCCCACACCATTGCCCAGGTAGTTGCTGAGCAAAATGCCGTCGGCATACACCGCCGAGCGCGCGCTGTTGCCGGTGCCCGAGGCGCGGCTGGAGAGGATGGCGTGGTTGTAGTCGCCAATGTAGCGCTTGCGCACCAAGAGGCTGGGCAGGTACTTGAGCGCGTCTTCGCTGTCGGTGGCGTTGATGCTCTGCTCGATCTGCTCGCGCGTCACGCTCTCCATGGTGGTGGGAATCTGCGTCGGCAAAGAGCTGGGGCGGGTGCCCATGACGGTGACCACACCCAACTCTTTGGTGGGCGCTGGCGCGTCGGCAGCGTTGTTATGGGATTGCGCCAAGGCGAGGCTGGGCGCGGCGAGGGGAAAGGCCATGGCAATCGCCAAGGCTATACGGTGGTGTTGCATACACACTCCTGAAAACTATAAAAACATGCCGCAAGGCGCACAAAATGTGCGTAGGGTGCTATGAATTTTGTAGCTTACAGGATGGGTGGCCCACGGGCGGGCGGGGGCCTAGCGGCGTTGCTGGCAACGCGCGTTGCAGAGAAAAGCGGCGCAGCAAAGGCCAATGCAGCCGGTGCCACCGGCAGGTTGTGCAGCACGGGTGGCGGTGCGCCGAGCATCACGCACAAAGCGCAGTCCAGTGTGTGCGAACCCACCTGCACCGTGCCGTCGTCCGACTGGATCAGCAGCTTCATCGCGCCCGAGCCCGAACACACCAGTTCGAGCGCCTGCGGCTTCACCAGGGGTGAAGCTATCGCCGCGCCCATGGCCAAGGCAAACCACAGCAGCACGAGGCGGGCTAGGTTTTTGGCTTGGCGTAAGGGCTGCAGGCAAGGCATGTAAACGATTGTGTCAGAGTTGTGCGGGTAGTGCAAGGGGTGTGCGTCGCATGGACCACACAAGCGGACGCGCTGTGCCCTTTACGCTACGCCAGGGGCAGGTTGCTGGGCCAGCGGCTTGGCCATAATGCGGCAATGCGCAGCATCTTTCACCTCTCCTTCCACATCAGCGACCTCGACACCGCGCGGCAGTTTTACGGCGGCGTGCTCGGCTGCACCGAGGGGCGCAGCACCGCCACTTGGGTCGATTTTGACTTTTTCGGCCATCAGCTCTCGCTGCACCTGGGCCAGCCTTTTCAGACCACGCGCACCGGCAAGGTCGGCGACGTGCTGGTGCCCATGCCGCACTTTGGCCTGGTGCTGCAGCGCGCCGAATGGCAGGCCATGGCGGATCGGCTCACGCAAGCGGGCACCGCCTTTGTGCTTGAGCCGCAACTGCGCTTTGCTGGCCAACCCGGCGAGCAATGGACCATGTTTTTCTGTGACCCCTTTGGCAACCCGATCGAGGTCAAGGGCTTTGAGTCGCTGGCGAGTGTTTACAACACCTGAGCCCCCGCAGCGCCTGGCTGTGGTGCAAGCAGTTGGTTGCTTTTGAAGTGTGTTTAGCTATAAGTTTCATAGCTGGTGACGCAGTATCTATGCGCTTCTTAGCCATTTTTGTACCCCAAAAGCCGCGGCCCTCCCGCTTGCCATGCACGCGGTGAGCAAGTAGCCGCCAGTAGGGGCCTCCCAGTCGAGCATCTCGCCTGCGCAGAACACGCCGGGGATTTTTTGCAGCATTAAGCTTTCGCTCAAACCACTAAATTGCACGCCGCCTGCTGTGCTGATGGCTTCGGCGATCGGCCTTGTGGCGCAGAGCGTTAGCGGCAAGGCTTTGATGCCTTGCGCCAGTGCGGCTGGGTCGTTGAAGGCGGCTTTGGTGAGGCACTCGTGTAGCAGGGCCATCTTCAGGCCGTGCAGACCCAAGCGGCTGTGCAGGTGGCTGGAGAGTGAGCGGGTGCCGCGTGGGTGGGCCACCTCGGCCTGCACCTGGGCCAGGCTGCGCGCCGGTTGCAGGTCGAGGTGGATGGTGGCGTTGCCGTTGCGCGCAATGGCATCACGCAAGAGGCTGGACGCGGCGTAGACCAAGCTGCCTTCGATGCCCGTTTCGGTGACGACGAATTCGCCTTGGCGGGCAAACTGCGCGGGCGTTGTTGCCGTATCTGTCGCCTCCGCAGCCGGGGTTTGAAAGTGCAGGGCCACGGGCTTGACGGGCTGGCCGGCAAATTTGCTGCTCAGGTGTTCGCTCCAGCCTATTCGCGCATGGACCGCCACGTCGAAACCGCAGTTCGACGGCAGCAGGGGCGCCAGCGCCACGCCGCGCGCGTGCAGGGGCGCGACCCAGGCGCCGTCGGAGCCCAGGCGCGGCCAACTCGCGCCGCCCAGGGCCAGCACGCAGGCGTCGGCCTGCACCTGCACCAAGCCTTGCGGCGTGGCAAATTGCAAAGCGCCCGGCGTTGCAGAATCTGTGGCCCAGCCCGTCCAGCGGTGCCGTGCATGGAACACCACGCCCGCCTCGCGCAAGCGGTGCAACCAGGCGCGCAGCAGGGGCGCGGCCTTCATGTCGGTGGGGAAGACGCGCTGCGAGCTGCCGACAAAAGTGGCTATGCCCAGGCCCTGCGCCCAGTCGCGCAGGTGCTGCGCGCCAAAGCTGTGCAACAGGGGCTCGATGTGCGCGCGCTGCGCGCCGTAGCGCGAGGCAAAGGGTTCGGCGGGCTCGGCATGGGTGAGGTTGAGCCCACCCTTGCCTGCGAGCAAAAACTTGCGCCCCACCGAGGGCATGGCGTCGTAGACATGCACTTGCAGGGGCGCGCTTGCAGCGGCTGCGCTGCTGCTCAAGACTTCAGCCGCCATCAGGCCCGCAGGGCCAGCGCCGATGATGGCGACCACTTTTGCAGCGGCACTCATGCTGTGTGGGCCAACAAGCCGCTAAAAAACCGTGGCCGCAGTTCGTCGAGCCCCAAAGCCGCGAGCATGGTGTTCAAGCGCTCGGCGCTGTGTGGTCGCGGGCCGGCTT
>CANFOR010000278.1 GCA_947448675.1 Betaproteobacteria bacterium | reverse complement strand
GGTGTTGCGCTAACTTGAGTTGGCTCTAGCCAATGCATGCTTTTGAATTTGATGGTGTTCGTATTTCGTTTTTTATTAACTAGAGTTGGAGACAAAAATGACTTTAAGCAAACGCAATTTTTTGCATTCGGTAGGTGCCAGCGCCTTGAGCGCGATGGCGGGCAGTGCTTTCGCTGATACCAGCGCGGGTTTGAAAATATCGCACCAGTTCCCGGGCGGCACGCTTACCGAAGGCGATTTTCGCGACCGCCTGTGCCGTCGCTTTGCAGCAGACGTCGAGAAAAAAACCGGTGGCGCTCTCAAGTCCACCGTATACGCTGGCTCGTCTTTGATGAAGACCAATGCCCAGTTTTCGTCGATGCGCAAAGGCGCACTCGACATGAGCTTAGTTCCCCTGTCGTACTCCGGCGGCGAAGTCGCAGAGACCAATATCGGTTTGATGCCAGCGTTGGTGCCCAGCTACGAGCAGGGCGCGGCCTGGAAAAATGCCGAAGTCGGCAAAATGTTGAGCAAGGTTTTGGATGAAAAAGGCATCATCATCGTTAGCTGGGTCTGGCAAGCTGGTGGTGTCGCCAGCCGCACCCGTCCGTTGTTGCAGCCCGAAGATGCCAAGGGTTTGAAAGTGCGTGGCGGCAGCCGCGAAATGGACATGATGCTCAAGCAAGCCGGTGCATCGGTCATTACCCTGCCATCGAACGAAATCTATGCATCCATGCAAACCGGCGCGATGGACGCCGCCATGACGTCGAGCACCAGCTTTATTTCTTTCAAATTAGAAGAAATTGCCAAGCACTTGACCACGGGTCGCAATAGGACCTATTGGTTCATGTTCGAGCCGTTGATGATGTCGAAAGAGGTATTCAGCAAGTTGCCCAAAGCCCAGCAAGACGTGGTCATGGGTGTGGGTGCAGAGTTGGAAGTGTTTGCCCGCGACGCTGCCAAAGCCGACGACAAAATTGCTGCCGATGTGTATGCCAAAGCCGGTGCCAAGGTCTATGACATGGACGAAGCTACCTTGAAGAAATGGCAAGTTATTGCCCGCGAAACCGCGTGGAAAGACTTTGGCGAGAAAAATGAATCCTGCGCCTCCTTGCTTAAAGCTGCACAAAAACTCCTATGAGCCACGACATCGGCGGGGCCATCTTTGCCCCACAAATGGATGCGGATACGCCTCGCGTATTGCAACCCTTGGCGCGTGCCTTGCAACGGGCCAACCAAGCCATGGTCATCCTCGGCATGGTTGAACTCTTGGTGGCCTCGCTGGTGCTGACCTACAGCGTGGTTTCGCGCTATGTCATGCAAGCCTCCACCGACTGGCAAGACGAGGCAGCGGTGTTTTGCCTGGTTGGCGCTACGTTTTTATGCGGCGCTTTTGTGCAAGAGCTGCGCGGCCACGTGGGGATTGAAGCCATCGCTGGCTGGTTGCCCGCTTCGTTCAATAAATTTCGACTCATGTTCGTTGATTTATTGGGCATGCTGTTTTGCAGTTTCTTCTCCTGGAAGTCGTGGACGCTGTTTCACGAAGCTTGGGTAGAAAACCAAACCACATCTTCGTCTTGGGCGCCTCCACTATGGATACCCTATGGGCTGATGGCTGCTGGCATGACGCTGCTGAGCTTGCAACTTCTGGTGCAGCTGACAGCGCGCATCAATAGCTTGCTGCAGAAGAAGCACGGGAGCGCACGATGACCATGCTCACCCTTGGCTTGCTATTTGGCGCGGTCACGCTGCTGTTTATGTTTTCGGGTACGCCTATTTCCTTTGCTTTGGGCAGCGTGGCGGTACTGTTCATGTACATCTTCATGCCCGCCTCTGCGCTCAACACCGTGACGCAAAACGTCTACGAAGAAATGGCCAGCATCACCCTGTTGTCGATTCCTTTGTTCATCTTAAAAGGCGCGGCAATCGGCCGATCGCGGGCCGGACAAGACCTGTACGCCGCCATGCATGTGTGGATGGGCCGTATTCCTGGTGGCCTGGGTATTGCCAATGTATTTGCCTGCGCTTTGTTTGCCGCCATGGCAGGCTCTAGCCCAGCTACTTGCTCGGCGATTGGTAGCGCTGGCATCCCCGAGATGCGCAAGCGCGGCTATTCACCGGGCTTTGCGGCTGGCATCATTGCTGCGGGCGGTACGTTGGGCATTTTGTTGCCACCGTCAGTCACCATGATTTTGTACGCTGTGGCGTCTGAGCAATCGTTAGGACGTTTGTTTTTGGCCGGTATCTTTCCAGGCCTTTTGCTCGTGGCCTTGTTTGCTTGCTATGCGGTTATGCGTTACCGCAAAGAATACCAATTGGCCGAAACTACGTTTAAAGCCACAGGAAAAGCATCGCCTTTGTTGGAAAAAGAAAGCTTTAGCACCCGTGAAAAGTTTGAAATGCTGCCCCGTGTGGTGCCTTTTGTACTCTTGCTGATTGGTGTGATGGTGGCGCTGTATGGCGGCTTTGCCACGCCCAGCGAAACCGCTGGCCTGGGTGCTTTGCTGGCCTTGGTGCTAATTGCCGTGATCTACGGTGTTTGGCGCCCGCGCGATGTTGCCCCCATTTTGACCTCGACCCTCAAAGAGTCCACCATGCTGATGATGATTATTGGCATGTCGCTCTTGTTTTCGTATGTGATGAGCTTTTTGCACATCAGCCAATCGACGGCCGAATGGGTAGTCGGTCTGCATTTGTCGCGCTGGATTTTGCTAGCCACCGTCTTGGTCATGGTGATTATTTTGGGTTTCTTCTTGCCGCCCGTCAGCATTATTTTAATGACCGCACCGATCATCTTGCCGCCGCTCAAAGCCGCTGGTTTTGACCTGATTTGGTTTGGCGTTTTGATGACTATCGTGATGGAAACCGGTTTGATCCACCCACCGGTGGGTTTGAATATTTTTGTCATCAAAAACATCGCACCCGATATTCCCCTGAGCGACATCATTTGGGGCGTGGTGCCTTTTGTGGCGTTGATGCTCTTGGCCGTGGTCTTGATTTGCATTTTCCCGGGCATTGCTACGGCTTTGCCAGACGCTGTGATGGGTCTTGCCAAAGTAAAGTCTTGAATATTGCCCTGAAGCAGCAAAGACCGATACAAGGGCTGGGCCCCTTGTCGCCCGAAAACCGAAACTTTTATCTATGAGCCAGCACAATCTCTACGCCGCCTTGCGCGCAACCTTTCCACAAGACCTTAGCCAAACCGCGGTAGAAACCGACAATGGCTTGGTCTATAGCTGGGGCGACCTAGACAGCGCCAGCGCCATGATGGCCAAT
>CANFOR010000277.1 GCA_947448675.1 Betaproteobacteria bacterium | reverse complement strand
TGCGCCGCTTACGCCGCTATGGGCCAGTACCGTCAACCGGCCCGAGTTGCGCGAAGCGCTGAAAGTGCCGGTGCGCGCCAATGTGGCCGCCCCTGCAGCCCCTGCAGCAGCCACTCCAGTGGGTGTGACGCCAGCTCAGGCAACGCCTGCCGCCGCAGCCGACGGCACGCCGCCCCTGCGCATGAACGAAAAGCGTTTGAGCGCGCAAGAACGTGCCGAGCTGCGCCAGCAACTGCGCCGCACCCCGGGCACCGCCAGCTTGAAAAACACCACTTCCCCATGAAGCTGCTGTGCTGCATTCTCAGCCTTGCTCTGCTTTTTATAGCAACTGCGGCTTGTGCAGCGCCCGCCAGCCTAGATGAGGCCTCGGCCCGCTACCTGTTGTTGCGCAGCGGTTTTGCGCCCACGCAAGCCCAAGTCGATGCCCTGCAAGGCCAAAGCGCGGCGCAGGCCGTGGCGCAATTGCTGGCCGAGGCCCAGCTGGCCAAAAGCCTCTATCCCGCGCCCGACTTCACTGGCCAGCCGCCACCGATTCCACTGGCGCTGTTGAAGACCCAAGAGGAGCGACAAGCGGCGCGCCAGCAGCAATTGCGCGAAGGCCTGGCGCTCAAGAGCTGGTGGATGCGCGAGATGATCGAGTCGCCCACGCCACTGGCCGAGCGCATGACGCTGTTTTGGCACAACCACTTTGCCACCTCGCAGCAAAAAGTGCTGCGCTCGCAGGCCATGTGGCGCCAGCACCAATTGCTGCGTGCCAATGCATTGGGCAATTTCAAAACCCTGCTGCACGCGGTGGCCAAAGACCCGGCCATGCTGGTCTACCTCGACGGTGCCAACAGCCGCAAAGAAGCACCCAACGAAAACTTTGCCCGCGAGGTGATGGAGCTGTTCACCCTGGGCGAGGCCAGCCAAGGTGGTGGCTACAGCGAGCAAGACATCAAGCAAGCAGCGCGCGCCTTCACCGGCTGGAGCGTCGAGCGAGACGACTTCAGTTTCAAATACCGCCCAGGCTTTCACGACGATGGCAGCAAAACCCTGCTCGGCCACAGTGGCAACTTCAGCGGCGACCAAGTGCTCGACATCTTGCTGGAGCAGCCCGCCGCAGCGCGCTTCATTGCCGCCAAGTTGTGGAAAGAATTTGTTTCGCCCGCGCCGCAAAACGAAGCCGAGAAGCGCGAGTTTGCAAGCATCGCGCAGCAGTTTCAAAGCAGCGGCTATGACATTGCCCAGGTACTGCGCGCTTTGTTGTTGAGCGACGCGTTCTGGGACGCGGCCAACCGGGGCAGCTTGATCAAGTCGCCGGTTGACCTGGTGGTGGGCACGGTGCGCCAGTTTGGCTTTAGCTACACCGACGCCATGCCCTTTGTGCTGAAAAGCGCGCAGCTGGGCGAGAACCTGTTGATGCCGCCCAACGTGAAAGGCTGGCCCGGCTACACCGAGTGGATCAATGCCACCAGCTTGCTGGAGCGCAAGCGTTTCACCGAGCAATTGTTCCGCGCCGTTGAACTGCCAGGGCAAAGCATGCTGCCGGGGCAAAGCATGCGCGCCCAATTTGCTGCCGACAGTGGTGGCCCCGGTTCGACGCGCCAAGCGCTGAACCTCTTGGGCCGCGAGGGTGTAGTGCGCGTAGCCGAGGGCATGGCCAAGATCAGCTTTGACCCGCAGCGCTGGCTGGCCCCTTACGGCGGCCATGCCGACCGCGAGCCCGACGATGCGCTTAAAGCCCGGCTAGAGCGCACCGTGCTTGCGTCGCCAGCTACACAATCTATAGCGCCCGGCACGGTGGGCGTCGCCTGGCTGCGCAGCCTCACGCTAGACCCAGCCTACCAACTCAAATAATTTCAAAAAATTTAGCCATGCAACGCAGACATTTTTTGCAAACGGCCTCTAGCGCCACCGGCGCGGCTTTGTTGGCCGTTCATGCACCGGGTTGGGCGCAGGCCGCCGCCAATCCAGCCGCTTCAGCCAGTGAGCGCATTGTGGTTTTGGTCGAGCTCAAAGGCGGCAACGACGGCCTGAATACCGTGGTGCCCTACACCGACCCGGCCTACTACCAAATGCGCAGCGCTATCGCCATCAAGCCCGAAGACGTGCTGCGCATCGACAGCCGCGCCGGCCTGCACCCCGAGCTCAAAGCCCTGTTGCCGCTGTGGGAGCAGAACCAACTGGCCATTGTGCAGAGCGTGGGCTACCCGCAGGCCAATTTGTCGCACTTTCGCTCGATAGAAATTTGGGAGACGGGCTCCAAAGCCGATGAATACCTGGGCAATGGCTGGGTCACGCGCGGCATGCAAGCCGGTTTTGCGGCGCGCAGCCACTACACCACCGAGGGTGTGCTGGTCGGTGTGAACGACTTTGGCCCCCTGGCGGGGGCCCGCGCCGTCGCGCTGAACAACCCCGAGGCCTTTGTTAACCAAGCGCGTTTTGCATCGGCACAGCAGGCCGTGGGTAGCGCCGCCTTGCAGCATGTGCTGCGGGTCGAGGCCGACATCAGCCAAGCTGCGCAGGGCCTGCGCGCCGACAAATTTGCCTTTAGCACCGTCTTCCCGCAGGGCGCGTTTGGCAACAGCGTGCGCGCGGCGGCCCAGGTGCTGGCCTCGCAGCGCGGCAAGGGCGGCGTGCCAGTGATGCTGCTCAGCCTGGGCAGTTTTGACACCCACCAAAACCAGCTCGGCACCCACGCCAATTTGCTCAGGCAATTGGCCGAAGGCCTGGCTGCACTGCAAAGCGCGTTTACCGAATTGGGCGCGTGGGACCGCACCTTGGTGATGAGCTTCAGCGAGTTTGGCCGCAGGCCCCGGCAAAACAATTCCAACGGCACCGACCACGGCACGCTTGCTCCGCATTTTGTAGCAGGCGGCGCAGTGCGCGGCGGCCTCTACGGCCAAGCGCCCGATTTGACGCGCTTAGACGCGACGCAAAACGCCGCCTACAGCACCGACTTTCGCCAGCTCTACGCCACCGTGGCCCAGCAGTGGTGGGGTGTCAAACCCGAGGCTGTGGTGGGCACAGGTTTTACCCCCGTACCCTTTTTAAGGACGTAAATTCATGGCGCTGTGCATTACAAATAACACTACAAAATTCATAGCTGCCTACGCAGTATTGGTGGGCTTTTGTGGCATTTTTAGCTCTGCATTTGCGCAAAATTCTATGCAAAACACCATGCCCAATAGCCCGCAAAACATCGTGCAACTCAGCGCCAGTGGCAGCGTCGATGTACAGCAAGACCTGCTCAGCATTTCCATGGGCACCACG
>CANFOR010000276.1 GCA_947448675.1 Betaproteobacteria bacterium | reverse complement strand
CGGTGGCACGGCCACCAAGAGTAAAGAGGAAAACACCATGTTAAGCATTAAGAACCTCGAAGCAGGCTACGGCAAAGTTCAAGTACTGCACGGCATTTCTATTGAAGTGCCCAAGGGCAAGGTCGTCACATTGATCGGCTCCAACGGTGCCGGTAAAACCACCACCATGCGCGCTGTCTCCGGCATGATTAAACCAACTGCTGGCGAGATTTCGCTGCACGGTAAACGTGTCGATGGCCTGGAGTCTTACACCATCGCCAAGCAGGGCTTGGCGCATTCGCCCGAAGGCCGCCGCGTGTTCGCGACCATGAGCGTGACCGACAATCTGATTCTGGGCGCCTTCCCGCGCTTAACGGGTAGCCGCCCTAAGGGCGACGTTAAGGGCGACTTAGAGCGTGCGCTCGAATTGTTCCCGCGCCTCAAAGAGCGCCGCACCCAATTGGCCGGCACCCTCTCTGGTGGTGAGCAGCAAATGCTGGCCATGGCCCGCGCGGTGATGCTCAACCCCGAAATTGTGCTACTTGACGAGCCTTCGATGGGTTTGGCCCCGATCTTGGTCGAAGAAGTGTTTCGCATTATTGCCGACCTGAAATCGCGCGGCGTGACCATGCTGTTGGTGGAGCAATTCGCCGCTGCAGCCCTCAAGGTGGCCGACTACGGCTATGTGCTTGAAAACGGCCGCATCTCGGTGCATGGCGAAGCCAGCAAACTGCGTGACGACCCTGCCGTGAAAGCTGCCTATCTGGGTGGCGGTCACTGAGCGTTCGGCGCTGCTGCAGCAAGCGCTGCGGCAGCACTTATTTCAACAAAGCCAATACTTCTTTGAACTGCGGATGGTCGGCACCACCCAACCATTCAAAGGCCACCATTTCGGTGCTTACCAACTCGGCACCCGCTCCCGCGAGCCGGTCAAAGGCGGCGTCGCGGTTGCGCTCGGTGCGCGAGCTGCAGGCGTCGGTCACGACCCACACGTCAAACTCCTCCTCTAGCAGGGCCAGCGCGGTTTGCAGCAAACACACATGCGCTTCGCAGCCCGCAATCACGATGGTGTTGGCCGTCTGCACTGCTTGTGGCACGGCCTTTTGCAAATGCTTGGGCAAGCTGCGTGCATTGCCACCTTGAGGTTTGGGTGTGGGTCGCAACAGTTCTAACAAACCATCGGCGCAGGCATTGAACTGCATCTTAGCCAGCGTGCGTTGGCACAAGGCTTTGATGCGCGCGTCGTTTTCACCCAAACCCGCTGGGTTTTGCTCGGTACCCAGTGTCGGTACCTCCAGCGTACGTGCGATGTGACCGAGCAGAACGGCATTGGCCAGCACCTTTTCGGCCTCAAAAATGGCTGGCATCATGCGGCTTTGGTAGTCCACCAAAACCAACTGTGAGTCCTCAATATCTAACAGCATGTTTTCCTTTTGTTCGCGATCCTGATCGTACCCTGCATTGCGAAAGTCATTGTCAATGGCCAAACAAGTCGCTTTGCCCGCAGGCCGCTGCACGCTGCTGGGCATCGGGCAATAAACGCTCTAGCAAGTTGCGCAAGTAGTCCTGAAACAGACTGCTTGGATCTTGCTGCAGCATACGCATATTTCCTGTCTGCTCCAGCAAGAGAAGGCCCAAGCCATGCGCAAACAAGGCGGAATTTTCGCGTGCGGCGGCCTCTGCGCTGAGTGCCATATCGGTCAACGCGTCTTCGCTGGCCTGCAACACCTGTTGCCAACATTCCTTAAGTGCCCGATTGCGCTCTAGGCCCCAAGCGCCGGCACTAAAACCCCGCATCCAATACAAGGCCAGATCGAGGTCACGCCGACTATTGGCATAAAAACCAAACCAGGCTACGGCTTTGGCGTGCAGCAACTCGTCGGGCCGCAATTTTGCGCTGCGCACGGCATCAATGGCGGCTTGTAAACGCTGCAAAGACTCCTCTAACAAGGCCGCATAAATGGCCTCTTTGCTATCAAAGTACGAGTAAATCGCACCGGCCGTGTAGCCCGCACGTTTGGCGATGTCGCGAATGTTGATGCCATCGACGCCCAGCTCGGTAAAAACCGCGAGTGCGGCATCCAGCACCATGGCTCGGCGCGAATCAATCAAGTTCTGCTGGCGCACTTTTCGCTGCAGCGCTTGTCGTTGCGCGGCCTCATCCTGCTCTGCTGATAGCAGCGGCGTCAATTCTCTGATCAAAACTTCCATGAATGAACCGCGATTTTTTAAAAGTAGAGTGTTTTATTTTTTAAAGCATTAAATTTTATTAAACAAAGTTCAATAAAATTAACACTGCATTTTATTCAGAATGACGTGCAATTAAGCAACACGCACCACAATTCTCCCACGCACCTGCCCCTGCATGAGTTGCTCAGCTTTGGCTATCGCCCCCTCTAATGACACCTCTTCCACCATGGCTTCCAGCGCCGCAGGGCTCAGTTCTAGGGCCAATGCATCCCATGCACGCTGGCGTTGGGCCAGCGGTGCCATCACGCTGTCGATGCCCAGCAGACTGACGCCGCGCAGAATAAAAGGCATCACACTGGTGGACAGGTCGGCGCCCTGGGCCAAACCACAGGCTGCTACTGCGCCACCGTAGCGCGTTTGTGCCAAGGCATTGGCCAGGGTGTGCGAACCCACGGCATCCACTGCGCCTGCCCAGCGCTCTTTTTGAAAAGGTTTACCTGGCTCCGACAAACTCGCCCGATCAATCACATTGTGTGCGCCCAAAGCCTTCAAATAAGCCACTTCACTGGCCTTACCGGTAGCCGCTACCACTTGGTAGCCGCGTTGGGCGAGCAAGGCCACAGCAACGCTGCCCACGCCGCCTGTTGCGCCGGTGACGAGCACTTCGCCCATACCTGGCTGCAGGCCATGGTCTTGCAAGGCCAGCACGCAAAGCATGGCGGTGTAGCCCGCCGTGCCAATCGCCATGGCCTGGCGCGTGCTAAATGCTGCGGGTAGGCGCACCAAGCCATCACCCGGCAAGCGCGCCTTTTGGGCTAAACAACCCCAGCGGGTTTCGCCCACGCCCCAGCCGTTGTTGACCACTTGGTCACCCGCCTTCCACGCCGGGTGACTGGACTCTATGACCGTGCCCGCACCGTCAATACCCGCAACCATAGGCCACAGGCGCACCACGGGGCCCTTATTGGTAATGGCCAGGCCGTCTTTGTAGTTCAGGCAGGAGTGCGCAATCGCCACGGTGACATTACCAGCGGGCAATTGCGCTTCGTCCACTTGGGTGACGCGGGCGTTGAAACCATCGGTTTTATCGAGCAAGAGG
>CANFOR010000275.1 GCA_947448675.1 Betaproteobacteria bacterium | reverse complement strand
CAGCCCCGGTGCCAAAGCGCCGCTGGCCGTGCACGCCAAAGGCAAGCAGGTGTGCGCCTGTTTCCACGTCAGCGCCACGGCCATTGCCGCACATTTGGCCACCGGCAGCGGCTCCGCTGAAGCGCGTTTGGCCGACTTGCAAACCGCCCTGCAATGCGGCACCCATTGCGGCTCCTGCGTGCCCGAACTCAAAAGCTTGGTGCGCGCCAGTTTGCCACTGGTGCAGGCCGCGTAAAACCCAGGGCCTGCACGCCAACCGTCAAACGCCAGCGCGTCATTCGCTATATAGCGAATGGTCATCAAGCATCGGGGACAATCGGGGCATGGGCATCAGCCAATACATCAAAGAAATCGGGCGCGGCAAAGACGGCGCACGTTCGCTCAGCCGCGTGCAAGCGGCCGACCTCATGGGCCAGGTGCTCGACGGCAGCGTGAGCGACTTAGAGCTCGGCGCTTTTTGCTTGGCCATGCGCATCAAAGGCGAAACTGCTGACGAGATGGCCGGCTTTTTAGACGCCACGCAAGCCCGCTTGAACGCCATCCCCATAGACAGCGCGCGCCCGGCCATCGTGCTGCCCACCTACAACGGCGCGCGCAAGCTACCGGTGCTCACCCCCTTGTTGGCCCTGCTTTTGGCGCGCCAAGGTTTGGCCGTGGTGGTGCATGGCACAGCCACCGAGTCGAGCCGTATATTTACAGCCAATGTGCTCACAGCGCTTGCTGTACCTGCGTATACAGCTATAAAAACTGTAGCTAACGGCGAGGTGGCCTTCTACCCCACTGAACTGCTCTGCCCCGGGCTAAAGCGCTTGCTGGAAGTTCGCCGCGTGGTGGGCTTGCGCAACTCGGCGCACAGTTTGGTCAAGCTGATGAACCCCTGCGCGGGCCCGGCGGTGGTGGTCGGCAGCTACACCCACCCTGAATACGCAGCTTCGATGGCTGCGGTATTTGAACGCATGGGCAGCAGCGCCATGCTGCTGCGCGGCACCGAGGGCGAGCCGGTGGCCGACGCGCGCCGCACGCCGCAGATGGACGGCTTCTTGCAGGGCCAGCGCAGGCTTTTGCAAGCCGCGCAAAGCGGCCCGTTGGCCAGCTTGCCCGACTTACCCACCAGCACCGACGCGCACACCACGGCTGCCTATATTCGCGCTGTGCTTGATGGAAAACTACCGACTCCCCAACCCATTGCAACCCAAGTGGAACAGCTCTTGCATCTGGCCTCTGCACTATGAACCCACACGGAAAAGTTACCCTGGTTGGCGCCGGTCCTGGCGACCCCGAATTGCTCACCCTCAAAGCGGTGAAAGCCATTGGCGCGGCCAGCCTGATCTTGGTAGACGACTTGGTCAACCCCGCCGTCTTGGCCCACGCCCAGCCCAGCGCGCGCATTGTGCAGGTGGGCAAGCGCGGCGGTTGCAAAAGCACGCCACAGGCCTTCATTGAAAAGCTGATGCTGATGGCCGCGCGCGAGGGCGAAGCCGTAGTGCGCCTCAAAGGCGGCGACCCTTTTATTTTTGGCCGTGGCGGCGAAGAGGTTGAATACCTGCAGGCCTGTGGCATACGGGTTGAGGTGGTGAGTGGCATTACCTCGGGGTTAGCGGCTGTCACCTCGCTGAACGTGCCACTCACCCACCGTGACCACGCGCATGGCGTGGTCTTCGTCACCGGCCACGCCAAACCCGGCGACGCGGGCACCGACTGGCGCGCCCTGGCCGCCACCGCCCGCCAGGCCAAGCTCACCCTGGTGATCTACATGGGCGTGAGCGGCGCGCAGCGCATTCAAAACGAGCTGCAAAGCGGCCTGCCCGCCAGCACGCCCGTGGCCATTGTTCAACACGCCAGCTTGGCCACCCAGCGCCATGTGCTCACGCCCCTGGGCGAACTGCACGCCAGTATCCTGCGCGAGGGCTTGGCCAGCCCTTGCGTGCTGGTGGTGGGTGAAGTGTTTGCGGGCTTGCTCTCGCTAGAACAGCAAGCCCAGGCGCAGCAGCAACGCGGCTAAAAACCCGATGGCAGCTAAACCGCAGGGCGAGCGGCTTTGCAAAAGCTAAAACGCGTGAGTTCTCGCACATGCGCAATTTTGTCGCGCTCAAACTTTAGCTTGGTCAACACACGCTGCATGGCGCGCGCGTATTTGGTGCAGTAAGCCACCAAAACGGCTTCTTCAGCTTGGTGGTCGATCAAACGCTGAATGATGCGACTGGCCACGCGTCGGTTGCGGTACTGCTTGCTAACGCAGATCAAATTAATGAGCAACTCTTTTTGCGCAGTATGCGTGCGGCTCGACACCAAGTGGTAGAAACCAATCTGCTCCTCACCGTCATAGATGAGCCACATGCGCTGCTTGCCAGCACTTTTACGCCACCAAAGTCTGCTATTAAAAAACAAACATAGAGTGAAAAAAAACAATTGCCCCCAGCCTTTGCGTAGCAAAAATCGGTCTGAAAAAGAACCACTGACACTGCCCTCCATCAGCAGCTCAAAAACATAGGGGATGTCGAGCCAAGTGGCGCGCCTGTTGCTCAGGTCCATGGCACCCAGGGTGCTGGTATTGCGAAAACGTGGTTTTGCCATGTTGGTCAAAAGAGAGGTTTTGGTGCGGAGGCGGTTTTAATGTAATTAGATTTTTATCGAAACCCATAGGGGTAATTTCTTAATACCAATAGCGCTGCAATTCTTCGCTTGCGTGTATTCGGTCGATAATCTACCCATGGAAACATTCGACGCAGTCATCATCGGCGCAGGCGCAGCAGGCTTATTTTGTGCCAGCCAAGCTGGGCAACAGGGTTTGAAGGTGTTGCTCATCGAACTCAGCGCCAAATTGGGTGAAAAAATACGCATATCAGGCGGAGGGCGTTGCAACTTCACCAACCGTGAACTCGATCCCTTTGCTCCGCAGAAATATTTTTTGTCCGAGAACCCGCATTTTTGCCGCAGCGCCTTGGCCCGCTACACACCGCAAGACTTTATGGACTTGCTCACTCGCCATGGCATCGCTTTCCATGAAAAGCACAAGGGCCAAATGTTTTGCGACCGCTCGGCTACTGACATCATCAATATGCTGCTGGCTGAATGCGACGCCGCGCTGGCTATGGGCGGCAAGGTCACAGGTTGGACTTCGTGCAACGTGCACAGCATACGTAAAATTAGCCAAGACGCTCATGGAATAAGCGTAGATAGCTATGAAATCAATAGCGACCGAGGTTTGCTGAGCAGCCCAGCCGTGGTGATTGCCACGGGCGGTTTGTCGATTCCCAAGATTGGTGCCAGCGACTTTGGCTACCGCATT
>CANFOR010000274.1 GCA_947448675.1 Betaproteobacteria bacterium | reverse complement strand
GGGGTCACAGTTTCGACCGGAAAGCCCTGCATTTTTTCTTGCGGTGCGTCGTGAATGAAGCTGATGGAAACCGCCGTCTCGCCGCGCGCCACGGCCTTGATGGGCCCGGTGCCGCTGCGCGTGTATTGGCTCACATTTTTGTGCAGGGCTTTGAGGTAGTCAAAAGCCTTGTCTTCGCCCATCAGCTGCACCAGGGTGGCGATCATGGTGTAGGCCGTGCCGCTAGAGGCCGGGTTGGCCACTTGAATGTCACCCTTGTACTGCGGCTTGAGCAGGTCGGCCCAGGTTTTGGGAATGTCGAGCTTCTTTTTGGCCACCAACTCGGTGTTGTAGCCAAAGCCCAAAGGCCCGGTGTAAATGCCCACGGTTTTGTAGCCCGACTGCGCGGCTTGCTTTTGCGCCCAGGGCTGCAATTGCAACAAGCTGGGCGACTTGTATTCCACGCTCAAACCCTGCTCGGCGGCCTGCAGATGCGGGTCGCCCGTGCCACCAAACCAAAGGTCAATTTTGGGGTTTTCTTTCTCGGCCACCAGCTGGGCCAAGGCCTCGCCCGAGCCCTTGAGGCTCATGTTCACCTTCACGCCCGTGGTGCGTGCGTACACCGTCGAGATAAGGTTGCACCAGTCGGCCTGCACCGAGCAAATTACGTTGATTTGTTGGGCAAAAACGGCCGGAGCGCACGCCAGTATTGCGTGGGCAGCTATGATTTTTATAGTAAGGTGGCGCATGGTTTTGGTTTGAATTGGGGTATGCCATTGTGCCGTAGTAACTGGATTACCGCTAGCCAATGCCAACCCAGTCTACTTGCCAAGCAACGTGAAACTAAGTTACAGTAAAGCCCTTCATTGGAGCAACATGTGTCTTTCGATCTGATCCTCTTTGGCGGCACCGGCGACCTGGCTTGGCGCAAGCTGCTGCCCGCACTGTTTCAATCGTTTCGCCATGGCAGCCTGCCTGCCAATGGCCGCATTATTGGCGTCGCCCGCGACGCGTTGACCGACGAGCAATACCGCGCCCTCATCGCCAGCCGCCTGCAGCAGGTCGACTTGGACAAACGCCCCACAGACGAAGAGTTTGCCCGCTTTGCCCAGCTGTTGCATTACCTGCGCATGGACCTCTCGCAAAGCAGCTCTTACGCTGCGCTGGCCGAGCTGGTCAAGGCGCGCAATGCGAGCACCGTGGTGATGTACCTGGCCACCGCACCCAGCCTGTTCCAAAACACCTGCCAACAGCTGGCCGCGGCGGGGCTCAACGGCCCGCAGGTGCGCGTGGTGCTGGAAAAGCCGCTGGGCCACGATTTAGCCTCTAACCGCGCCATCAACCAAGCGGTGCGCGCGGTGTACGCCGAAAAGCAAATCTTCCGCATCGACCACTACCTGGGCAAACCATCGGTGCAAAACCTGTTTGCCCTGCGCTTTGGCAATGTGCTGTTTGAGCCCCTGTGGCGGCGCGAGACGATTGCCAACATCCAAATCACCATTGCCGAAGAGCTGGGCGTTGAAAAGCGCGGCGGCTACTACGACGGCATTGGCGCGCTGCGCGACATGGTGCAAAACCACGCCCTGCAACTGCTCTGCGCCATTGGCATGGAGCCACCCATCAACGCCCATGCCGACGCCATCCGCGACGAAAAGCTCAAAGTGCTGCGCTCGCTCACGCCCTGGACGGCCGAGCGCCTGCGCAACCACGTGGTGCGCGGACAGTACGCTGCGGGCACCGTGGGCGGCCAAGCCGTGCCCGGCTATGCGCAAGAGCTGGGTGTGCCTGCGGGCACGCAGACCGAAACCTTTGTGGCCCTGCGCACCGAGATTGCCAACTGGCGCTGGGCCGGTGTGCCGTTTTACATTCGCACTGGCAAACGCTTGGCCGGGCGCGACGCGCGCATTGTGGTCAACTTCAGGGCCACGCCACATGCCATCTTCTCGGCCCCAGCGGGCGCGGTGAACCGCTTGGTGATCCACCTGCAACCCAAAGATGGGCTGGAGCTGCACTTGCTCACCCAGGGCGAGCAACACAGCGGCGCGGGCGGCCCGCGCACCACGCAAAACTTGGCCCCGGCGCATTTAGACCTGGACTTTGACAAACGCTTTGGCAGCGGCCGTGTGGGCGCTTACGAGCGCTTGCTGCTCGACGTGATTGACGGCCGCTTGAACCTCTTTGTGCGCAGCGACGAGCAAGAAGAAGCCTGGCGTTGGGTGGAACCCGTGCTACACCATTGGGAGCACGACACGCAGGGCCCGCGCGCCTACAACGCCGGTACCTGGGGCCCCAGCGCGTCCAGCGCAATGATCGCGCGCGACGGTTACTGCTGGCATGAAGAACAGTGAATATGGCCCCATGCTAGACCGCATCAAAGCCTCGCTGCCCTCGCTGGCGCCAGCCGAGCAGCGCGTGGGCAAGTTGGTACTGCTCGACCCGCGCGCCTTTGCCAACCTGCCGGTCAGCGAGCTGTCCGACCGCGCCCATGTGAGTAAGCCCACCGTGGTGCGCTTTTGCCGCAGCATGGGCTATGACGGCCTGAGTGACTTCAAGCTCAAACTCGCTGGCACGGTGAGCGAGGGCGTGCCCTTTGTTCACCGCAGCGTAGACCTTGATGACAAAACCAGCGACGTCTTGGTCAAGGTGATCGACAACACCGTGGCAGCGTTTTTAAAGTACCGCAACGACGCCAGCTCGCACGCACTCGAGCGCGCCGTAGACGCACTGGCGCAAACCTACCAAACCGAGAGGCGCATCGAGTTTTACGGCGTGGGCAACTCGGGCATCGTGGCGCAAGACGCCCAGCACAAGTTTTTTCGCTTGGGCGTGAACACCATTGCCTACAGCGACGGCCATATGCAGGTCATGAGCGCCTCCATGCTCAAGCCGGGCGACTGCGTGGTCATCATCTCCAATTCAGGCCGCACCCGCGACCTGATGGACGCCTGCGACATTGCCCGCCAACACGGGGCCACCACCATGGTGATCACCGCCAGCGGCTCGCCCCTGGCCTCGGCCGGGCACATCCACCTGTGTGCCGACCACCCCGAGGGCTACGACCGCTACAGCCCCATGGTCTCGCGCCTGCTACACCTGATGGTGATCGACGTGCTGGCCACCTGCGTGGCCCTGCGCATCGGTGCCAAACTGCAGCCTTTGCTCAAAGAGATGAAGAGCAATTTGAAGAGCAAGCGCTACGCGTAGAAAAGATTTGGCCTGAAGCGCCTCAAAGCTGCACGGCGTTATTGGCAGGAAAAAGAGCGAGGCTTTATACAATGAGCCTATGGGCCAATATTTGAACATCGGGAAGATCACGAACCTC
>CANFOR010000273.1 GCA_947448675.1 Betaproteobacteria bacterium | reverse complement strand
TCGGCTCAACAGCAGACTCGGGGCAGAGAAGGCGCAGTTCAAACATCAGCGCTTGTGCTGGGCCAGCCACTCTTCGAGGTAGTGGATATTGGTGCCGCCCGCCATGAATTTGGCGTCTACCATCAGCTCGCGGTGCAAGGGAATATTGGTGTTGATGCCTTCGATGACCGTCTCGCCCAAGGCAGTGCGCATGCGGGCCAGGGCTTGCTCGCGCGTGTCGCCGTAGACAATGATTTTGCCAATCATAGAGTCGTAATTGGGCGGCACAAAGTAGTTGGTGTAGGCGTGTGAATCGACCCGTACACCCGGGCCACCGGGCGGGTGCCACATCGTGATGCGCCCAGGCGAGGGTGTGAACTTGTAGGCGTCTTCGGCATTGATGCGGCATTCAATGGCATGGCCTTTGATGCTAATTTGCCGCTGCGTAAAGGGTAGCTTTTCACCTGCAGCAACCAAGATTTGCGTCTTGACAATGTCCACACCGGTAATGAACTCGGTTACCGGGTGCTCGACCTGCACGCGGGTGTTCATTTCAATAAAGTAGAACTCGCCGTTCTCGTACAAAAACTCAAAAGTACCTGCGCCACGGTAGCCAATTTTCTTGCAAGCCGCCACGCAGCGGTCACCGACTTTGTCGATCAATTTGCGCAAAATGCCGGGGGCGGGTGCCTCTTCGATCACCTTTTGGTGGCGGCGTTGCATGGAGCAGTCGCGCTCGCCCAAGTAGACCGCGTTTTTGTGCTGGTCAGCAATGATTTGGATCTCGATATGGCGCGGGTTCTGTAAGAACTTTTCCATGTAGACCGCTGGGTTGCCAAAGGCTGCGCCCGCCTCGGCCTTGGTCATTTGCACTGCATTGATGAGCGCTGCCTCGGTGTGCACCACCCGCATGCCGCGCCCGCCACCGCCACCTGCTGCTTTGATGATGACTGGGTAGCCCACCATCTTGGCAATGCGTTTAACTTCAATCGGGTCTTCAGGCAACTCGCCTTCGGAGCCGGGCACACAGGGCACGCCTGCTTTGATCATGGCCTGCTTGGCCGAGACCTTGTCGCCCATGATGCGAATCGACTCTGCCGTGGGGCCAATAAAGGTAAAGCCGCTTTTTTCGACGCGCTCAGCAAAGTCGGCGTTCTCGCTTAAAAAGCCATAGCCGGGGTGAATCGCTTCGGCGTCGGTCACTTCGGCGGCCGAGATAATGGCCGGCATGCTGAGGTAACTGAGAGCCGAAGGCGCAGGCCCTATGCACACCGCTTCTTCGGCCAGCTTGATGTACTTGGCGTCGCGGTCGGCTTCGGAGTAGACCATCACGGCCTTGATGCCCATTTCGCGGCAGGCGCGTTGGATGCGCAATGCGATCTCGCCACGGTTGGCGATCAGAATTTTTTTGAACATGCCGTAGTCCTGGGCTTACTCGATCACCACCAGGGGCTGGCCGTATTCAACAGCTTGGCCGTTCTCGGCCAAGATCTGCGTTACCGTCCCTGACTTGTCGGCCTCGATCTCGTTCAAGATTTTCATGGCTTCGATAATGCAGATGGTCTCGCCTTCTTTGACCTGGCTGCCGATCTCAATAAAGGCCTTGGCGCCAGGGCTGGCCGAGCGGTAGAAAGTGCCCACCATAGGCGACTTGACCTTATGGCCAACAGCTTCTACCGCAATAGTCGCGGCAGCCGCTTCGGGCGGCGCAGGCACAGGCGCAGGAACCGGGCTGGCCGCGCTGGCGGCTTGCATCTGCATGGGCTGCTGGTATACAACGGGCTGCATGGCGTACCCGCCTTTGACGATGCGTACCTTGCCTTCGGCTTCGGTAATCTCGAGTTCCGAGACATTGGAATCTGAAACCAAGTCGATCAGGGTTTTGAGTTTACGTAAATCCATAAATTACTCCAAACGTCTTTTATTTTCTAAAACTTCGCTTTATAAGCCATTAAAGGGCATTATCGCATGGCAACTGGTGCTGTAGTGAGCCTTCTTGAGCGGGCTCTGAAGAGGCTTGTTCAAGCCCCATTCAGCTGGTTTTGGCCCATTGCGCCAGATCATCGGGGCTGAGTTTACCCAGTTTGCGTTGCACCAGCGAGCCTGCTGCGTCAATGGCTAAGCTAAAGGGCAGGCCACCATTGGAATTGCCCAGTACGCGCATCAGGTCCATGCCTTGGCTGTCGGCGATGCCAATCGAAAATTGCACCGGGAATTTTTGCAAAAAAGACTGCACGGCATCGATTTTGTCAATGGCCAAACCCAGCACTTGCCAACCATTGGCTGCATTTTGTCGGTAGAAGTTGTTCAATAAAGGAAATTCTTCAATACAGGGAGGGCACCAGGTAGCCCAAAAGTTGAGCAACAAAGGCTTGCCTTGCAGTGTGCTGGCCACTAAACGCGGGCCAGCTGGCGTGGCAAATTCAGCGCTCCAAAGGCTTTGCAGCGCTTTGTGTGTGGCTGGGTCGTTTGCGCTGGGCGCTTGGCGGGTGCTGCTGCTTTTGCGCTGCAGCTGCCAAGCCAAACCACCGCCCGCGGCGGCGGCCAGTGCGCCCATCCCGGTCAGTAGCAAGCGGCGTCGATCAGCCATGGGATTCTTGGGTTTGCAGCAACTTACGCAGGGCCGGCGCGCTGCCACGGGGTGTCTGGCCACTGGCATCGGGTTTGAGCGCGCCACGCAGGGCGTCATAGTCCATCACCGCCAGGTGCACGCCGACCTGCTCTTTCAAGCCGGGGCAGGCACAGCTCAAGTGCAGCGTGCTGATGGGTTTTCCGTTAAGCCCGGTCATTTCGCCCACATCGTATGCCACTTTGTGATCAATCAGTGCAATTTCTGCGGACTTGGAGTCATCGCAAAAAAGCTGCAAGTGGATGTCAGACCAGCGCGTCGCCGTGCCCTGCCACACCGCGCCAGTCAGGTGCGGGCGAAACTCGGCTAAGCGTTCCATCCATACCAAGGCCAGTGCGCGCAGGGCCTTCAGTTCAAGCACCTGGGTATCGGCGCAAAACAGTTCGATGTATTCGCGCACGGCCGCGTGCAGTTCGTTGTTGTCGGGCAAGGCCGAGCGCGCAGACGAACCCAATTGCTTGGCCGCGCGGCGCTTGGCGGGGCCGTATTCTAGGCCCTCTTCGACCACCATGCGGGCGGCGGTAGCAGCGATTTCGGCCTTGATGCTTTCCATGCTGCCGATTGTAGGGGCCGCAGCTTTCTACAATCAGCACCATGCACATACATATTTTGGGAATTTGCGGCACCTTTATGGGCGGCTTGGCGGCCTTGGCGCGCGAGGCGGGCCATCGGGTAACGGGTTGCGACGCAGGCGT
>CANFOR010000272.1 GCA_947448675.1 Betaproteobacteria bacterium | reverse complement strand
CGCTCTTGGCCCCTGCGGGTGCCAGCGGCGAGATTGCCCTGCGCGTTACGCAAGTCGAGCAGCTCGGTTCGAGCAGCCTGCTGCACGGCAGCCTGGCCGACAACACGCCCTTTGAGTTGGTGCTGGCGGGCCAAACCCACATCCAGCGCGGCGACAGCGTGGGCATTGACCTGCCGCCCGCCCAACTGCACCGCTTTGACGCCCACGGCCTGCGCCTGTGATGCGCGTGAACCAGCCTTTAAGAAATCTTTGCGATGAAAACTTTTAGCCGCGCCACATTGAGCGCACAAAGCAGCCATGCGCTGCAATTTAGCTTGGCCAATGGCGACCGCTTTGGCGTGCAGGCTTTGGCAGACAGCCTGTTTCGCGTCACACTCAAGCCCGCTGCGGGCTACAAAGAGCCGCGCACCTGGGCCATCGCCCCCGGAGCCCAGCCCGCGTTAGGCCAAGACGCACCCGTGCTGGGCCGCGCGCGCGACGACACCAGTGGTTTTACGCCACCCGTTTGCAGCATCAGCGCGCAGGGCGACGGCTTTGTGCTCGCCACCAGCAGCCTGCAAGTGCTGGTGCGGCCCGAGCCTTTGGCCTTGCAGTGGAGCACCGCCCAAGGCCAGGCCTTGGCCAGCGACCGCGCCACCTCGGCCTACTTTGCCAGCAGCCGCACCGGGGCTGTGCGCCACTACTTGCAGCGCGAACGCAGCGAGCATTACTACGGCCTGGGCGACAAAACCGGCCCGCTCAACCTGCAGGGCCGCCGCCTGCGCACCCTGGCGCTCGACGCCCTGGGCTACGACCCGCAGCATGGCGACCCGCTCTACAAGCATTGGCCTTTTGTGCTGACCCGCGCGGCCAATGGCCTGTGGTGGGGCATCTACTACGACACCCTGGCTGCCTGCACCTTTGACCTAGGCCAAGAGCACGACAACTACCACGAGCTGTTTCGCTACGTCGAAATCGACGACGGCGACTTGGACTATTACCTGATGGCGGGCAACACGCCCGGCGAGGTGATCGCGCACTACCTGCGCTTGATCGGCGGCACGGCTCTGCCGCCGCGCTGGTCGCTCGGCTTTGCGCAAACCGCCATGGGCCTGGCTGACGCACCCGACGCGCAGGCGCAACTCGACGCTTTCATCGACCGCACGCAGGCCGAGGGCGTGCCGCTCAGTTCGTTCCACTATGGCTCGGGCTATTCCTCGCGCGGCAAGCGGCGCTATGTGTTCACTTGGAACGGCAGCAAATTCCCCGACCCCAAGGCGCTCAACGCCAAGTTCCACGCCACAGGCCTGCGCATCGTGGCCAATGTCAAACCTTGCTTGCTCGACGACCACCCGGCCTATGCACAGGTCAAGCAGCTCGGCGGTTTTGTGCACGACGCGCAAACCGGCAAGCCCATCATCGAGCAGTTTTGGGACGGCGTGGGCGCGCACTTAGACTTCACCAACCCGCAGGCCGTGGCCTGGTGGCAGCAGGGCTTGCAGCAGCAGGTGCTGGGCTACGGCATTGACGTGGCTTGGAACGACAACAACGAATACTCGGTCATGGACGATGCTGCTGCCAGCGCGGGTTTTGGCAGCAGCATACCCATGCACCGCAGCCGCCCCCTGCATGCCCTGCTGATGACCCGCGCCACCTACGAGGCCCAGGCCCAGCACGCGCCCGCCCAGGCCGTCTACACCATCACGCGCGGCGGCATGCCCGGCATTCAGCGCTATGCGCAAACCTGGTCCGGTGACAACAGCACCAGCTGGAGCAACCTGCGCTGGAACATCCGCACCGGCCTGCAAATGAGCCTGTCGGGTCTGTTCAACATTGGCCACGACGTGGGCGGTTTTGCGGGCCCATCGCCCGAGCCCGAGCTGCTGCTGCGCTGGGTGCAAGCCTGTAGCCTGAACCCGCGCATGGTCATGAACTCGTGGAAGGCCGACGGCAGCATCAACCTGCCCTGGATGCACGAGACGGTCAAGGCCGAGGTGATCGCCGCCATCCGCCTGCGCTACACGCTCATGCCCTATTTGTGGCAACTCTTCGAGCGCGCCAGTGCGCAGCACGAGCCCATCATTCGCCCCACGTTTTACGACTTCCCCGATGATGCGCAGTGCCTGGCAGACTGCGACGACTTCATGCTCGGCAGCGCCCTGCTGGTGGCCCCAGTGGTTGAGGCTGGTGCGCGCAGCCGCCGCGTCTACCTGCCCGCAGGCCCTGCCGCGTGGTTCGACTTTGCCACGGGCCAGCGCTACGCAGCCGGGCAGTGGCATACGGTCGATGCGCCGCTGGCGGGCCTGCCGCTGTTCGCCCCCGCAGGCGCCGCCATTCCTCTGGCCCACAGCACCGCCCGCGTGCCGCTTTTTGACGACCCGGTAACCGAAGTGCGCCGCTTCGGTTAGCAATAATTGCTATTTAATTTATAGCTGCTTACGCATATTCCATGCGCCTCGCAGCCGATTTTGCTTCTGAAAATCACTGCAAAAGCAATAGTTTCTAGCGCAACATAGGCCCCAAGCAAACTGCCCAGCCTATGCGTAAACCTCGGCCTCTGGGTCGGTGGCTTCGAGTTCGTAGCTGGCCGCTAGCATGGCCAGGCGGCCGATGACGCCGTACATGTAGAAGCGGTTGGGGGCGCTGGCGCCGGGTTTCACGCCGGGCTGGGGCAGGTGCGTGCTTTCGGCAAAAGCCAGGGGCACAAAGCTGGAGCCGGGGGCGTTCAAATTTTCGTCTACGCCACGGTCGGCATGCACGCGGTAGAAGCCGCCCACCACGTAGCGGTCCATCATGTAGACCACCGGCTCGGCCACGGCGTCGTTCATGCGCTCATTGGTCAGCACGCCTTCTTGGATAATGACTTCGTTGACCGCCTGCCCGTCTTTGATGACGCTCATCTTGTTGCGGGTTTTGCGGTTGAGCGCGTCGAGGTCTTTCACGTCGCGTACCGTCATGATGCCCATGCCATAGGTGCCGTTGTCAGCTTTAACGACGACAAAAGGCTTTTCTTTGATGCCGTACTCTTTGTATTTGCGCTTGATCTTGGTCAGTAGCGCATCGACATTGCTGGTCAGGCATTCCATGCCCGTGCCTTCGGCAAAGTTCACCTCGCCGCATTTGTTAAACATCGGGTTGATGAGCCAGGGGTCGATGCCCAGTAGCTTGCCAAAGCGCTTGGCGACTTCTTCGTAGCTATGAAAGTGCAGGCTTTTGCGCCGTACGTTCCAGCCCGCGTGCAGGGGCGGCAGCAGGTATTGCTCGTGCAGGTCTTCCAAAATGCCGGGCACGCCCGCAGACAGGTCGTTGTTGAGCAAAATCGTGCAGGGGTCGAAGTCTTTCAAGCCCAGCCGGGTTTTGTT
>CANFOR010000271.1 GCA_947448675.1 Betaproteobacteria bacterium | reverse complement strand
CGCGCGGGGTTGATGTCGACGCCAATGATTTTGTCGGCACCTACCATCTTTGCGCCCTGGATCACGTTCAGGCCAATGCCGCCCAGGCCAAACACCACCACGTTGGCACCCGCCTCCACTTTAGCGGTGAAGATCACCGCACCAATGCCGGTGGTCACGCCGCAGCCGATGTAGCAAACCTTGTCAAAGGGCGCGTCTTCACGAATTTTGGCCAGGCTGATTTCAGGCGCAACGGTGTAGTTGCTGAAGGTGCTGGTGCCCATGTAGTGGAAGATGGGTTTGCCGCCTAGGCTAAAACGGCTGGTGGCGTCGGGCATCAGGCCTTTGCCCTGGGTGCCGCGAATGCGTTGGCACAAATTGGTTTTACGGCTCAGGCAAAACTTGCAGGCGCGGCATTCGGGGGTGTAGAGCGGGATCACATGGTCGCCCTTTTTCAGCGTGGTCACGCCGGGGCCTACGTCGACCACAATGCCTGCGCCTTCGTGGCCCAAAATGGCCGGGAAGATGCCCTCGGGGTCGGCTCCGCTCAGGGTGTAGTAGTCGGTATGGCAGATGCCCGTGGCCTTGATCTCGACCAGCACCTCGCCAAAGCGGGGGCCGTCTAAATCAACGGTTTCAATCGTCAGGGGTGCGCCTGACTTCCAGGCGACTGCGGCTTTGGTTTTCATACGGTGTGGTGCTCGGTGGTGTAACAATGCCCCCATGACCACACGCAAAGACCACCTCGATGGCCTCGCTATCGGCTTGCTTATCGTTTGCTGCCTGTTTTGGGGCTTTCAGCAAACACTCATCAAAACCACCGTGGCAGAGGTGCCGCCATTATGGCAAGCATCTTTGCGTTTTGCCGGCGCCTCGCTCTTATTGATGCTGTGGTGTCGGCTCCGCAACATTTCGCTCTGGGCCCGCGACGGCACTTTGCAAGCGGGTTTGCTCGCGGGCCTGCTGTTTACTGGCGAGTTCGCTTGCATTTACTTGGGCATCCACGCCACCACGGCCTCGCGCATCACGGTATTTTTGTACACCTCGCCCTTTGTGGTGGCCCTGCTCTTGCCGCGCTGGGTGCCCGCTGAAAAGCTCAGCCCGCCCCAATGGCTGGGCCTGCTGATGGCCTTTGCGGGCGTGGCCCTGGCCTTTAGCGAGGGTTTTGCGCCCGGCGCAGGCCAGCACTGGCATGGCGACTTGCTGGGCTTGCTGGCGGGTTTGTTTTGGGGCCTGACCACCCTGGTGCTGCGCACCAGCAAACTGGCCAGCGCCGCGCCCGAAAAAACCCTGTTCTACCAAATTGCCACCACCGCCGTGCTGGCACCTTTTATCTCGCTGGCGCTGGGCGAGACCTGGTCTTTGCACTACTCGGGCTTGGCCTGGGGCTCGCTAGGCCTGCAAACCGTGGTGGGCGCATTTGCCAGCTACCTGACTTGGATGTGGCTGCTGCGCCATTACCCAGCGACGCAGATGTCGTCCTTCACTTTTCTCACGCCCGTGTTTGCGCTCTTGCTGGGCGCCTTGCTGCTGCACGAGCAGCTCACGCCCAAGCTGGTGTTGGCCCTGCTGGGCGTGGCGGTGGGCATTGTGTTGGTCAACCGCAAGCGCGCGGTTTAGGACCACTCTAGGGCCAATACAGACGGCTGGGGTTGTCTACCAACACCTGTCGCTCCAGTGCGGTATCGGCCAAGCATTGCGACAAGCCCGTTTTGAGCCTGGCGTAATCTGCATGCGATTCGTGGTTGGTGCAGGGCCAGTCGCTGCCCCAAAGCAGGTGCTGCGGCCCCAACACATCGAGCCAATTGCGCGCCAGCACCGCTGGGTTCAGCCCTGCTAAGCGATAGGGCGCGCTGAGCTTGACGTATAGGGGCGAGTGCTGCGCGCGCTCGGCAACAACGCGCAGAGTTTCATCCTGTGCGTGGGCTGTGGCCGGACGTGCAAAATGGTCCAGCACCACGGGCAAACTGCCGGGCACATGTGCCAGCACGCGCGGCAAATCGCCCGTATCGGTGTGAATTTGCAAATGCCAGCCCAGAGCCTGCATGGCGTCCCACAGGGCCGTGCCGCGCGCAAACCAGTCTCGCAGATCGCTTAAGGTATGGCTGTGTGCGCCTGCCAGATTCAGGCGCAGGCCGCGCACGCCACGCTTGTGCAGACTGGCGACACGTGCTGGATCTGCTGCCGAGTCGAGCACCGCAACACCACGCAGATGCAGCGGCTCCTGCGCAAGCGCATCAAGCAAGACATCGTTATTGGTGCCCATGAAGCTGGTCTGCACCAGCACACCTCGCCTGACGCCGCAGCTGCGCGCGCTCTGCAGCCATTGGCCCAGCGGTGCGTCGTATGCAGGCCGGTAGCGGGCACCGTGCTCACCTGCATGGGCAGCGAAGACGTGGAAATGGCAATCCACAGCAGCAGGGGTGTCGGTCAAGGTGGTGGGCATGGGGCTTCTAAAATGGCAACACACATCTTATGCGGAGCCCAGTATGCCCACCACCTCTCACCCTGGCCTCCAGCGCCGCCAACTCGTGCTGGCCGCCGCTGCACTGGCCGCTCCACTAGCGGCTCCACTCGCACGCGCAGCCAACCGGCTTGCGGATGGCCGCGCCATTACCTTGGTGGTGTCCTACCCTGCTGGGGGCGGTGCCGACCTGATGGCCCGGCTGATTGCACCGCACATGGCTGCCGCCCTGGGCCAGAGCGTGGTGGTGGACAACAAGCCCGGAGCCAGCGGCCAGCTCGCCGCCAGCATGGTGGCGCGCGCCAAACCCGATGGCGCCACCTTGCTGCTCGACGCATCATCGTTCGCGGTCAACCCCTCGCTGTTTACCAAACTGCCCTACGACACGGACACCGCCTTCACGCCGCTGGCCGTACTGGCGCTTTACCCCAATGTGCTGGTGTGTACGCCGGGCTTTGAAGCGCAGAGCGTGAAAGATGTACTGCGCATCGCCAAAGCCAAGCCCAAGCAACTGGCCTATGCCTCATCTGGCAATGGCAGCGCCCAACACTTGGCGGGCGCCTTGTTTGAACAGCAGGCCGGGGTAGAGATGTTGCATGTGCCCTACCGAGGCGGAGGCCCTGCGCTCAACGACGTGATGGCGGGGCAAGTGCCGCTGTTCTTTGCCAATGTGGCCTCCTCGCTGGGCATCATCCAAGCCGGGCGGCTGCGCCCGCTGGCCGTGACCAGCCGCTTGCGTTGCCGCGCCCTGCCCGAGGTGCCCACCATGGAAGAAGCAGGCGTGCCACGCTATGCAGTGCAAGAGTGGAACCCGGTGCTGGCCCCGGCGGGCTTGAGCGCATCCACCAAGGTGGTGCTGCAAGCAGCTATCCGCAAAGCCATGGCCGATCCCGAAGTGCTGGGCCGCGTGCGCAGCCTGGG
>CANFOR010000270.1 GCA_947448675.1 Betaproteobacteria bacterium | reverse complement strand
TGCGGGTGGAAGCGGCCCAGCACGTCGCCCACCACGCGGGCGCTTTTAACGGGCTTAGCGCCGCTGTTGCCATTGGCCCCGCCAAAGCCCAGGCCCATGCGCGACATGCTGTACAAAATGCGCCGCTGCACCGGCTTTTGGCCGTCGCAGACGTCGGGCAGGGCACGGCCCTTGACCACGCTGAGCGCGTATTCGAGGTAGGCGCGTTGGGCGTAGTGGCCCAGGCTGGCGTCTGCGTCGATGGGCGTGGCCGGGTCACTCAGCGGGCCGTTGGGTGGGCTCGCGGGCAGGGGCTCAGCGGCGGGGGGGAATAAATCGGGTGGCAAGCTCATGGGGGCAGGCAATCTCTGTCAAACACGGTGATCAATCCCGTTGCACGGGGAACTCGGGCGTAGCAGCCGCCGAGCGCAGGGGCGCGACCATATTGGCACGGCCTTGCGCACCGCCCAAAAAGCCGCTAGGCACGGCGTTGGCAGTCGGGCTGGGGGTAAGTGGCGCAAGTGGCGAACGGCCCGCCTGGCGCAGCGCGGCCACGGCCTGCGGCGGCTTGAGCGAGCGGTAAATTTGCAGCACGGTCTTCACATAGTTTTGCGTCTCGGGGTAGTCGGGCACGCGCTTGCCTGCGCGCTCAACCGCGCCGGGCCCGGCGTTGTAAGCGGCCAAGGCTAGCTCGAGCTGGCCGCCAAACTGGCCCAGCAAGTCGCGCAGGTAGCGGCTGCCCAGGGCGATGTTGGTGCGCGGCTCCAGCAGGCGCTGGGGCAAGGGCGCGCTGGGTGTGCCCTGCAGGCCATATTGCTGGGCCATTTGCGGGGTGATTTGCATCAAGCCCAGGGCCCCGCGCGGCGAGACGGCACGGGCGTCAAAACCCGATTCGGTGGCGATGACGGCTTGCAGCAACTCAAAGTCGATGCTGTGTTGCTTGGCGGCATCGCGCATCAAATAAGCCACGGCTTTGAAGCTGGGCGAGACTTCAAAGTAAGCAATCAATTTGGCCGAGGCGGCAGCTTCGGTTTTGCTGCGTGCGGGCTCGCTGAACGGGGGCGTTGAAGCAAGCGTTGGGGCAGGCGCAGCGGCCGTATTCGCTTGCGGGTTTGGCGCAACGGCGAGCGGCGCATCGTCTTGTGTGCTGCCTTTGAAAAACAGCTCGTAGCGCGCGTCTTGGCGCACGGCGGCAAAGTGGGCTACGCCCTTGGCGTCGATAAATGCCCACACGTCGGCATACGCGCTGTGCTGCAAAAATAATAGCGTTATAAGCACAGCCCATGAGCTTTTTCGGCTGATATGGAAAAAAATTGCGCTCAATTTACGCAAGCAATTCATGCCGCCACCCCGTAGGGCATGGCCTCTAGCGCATTCGCGCGGCGCTGGGCAAACTCGTGTTCGAGCATGGCCATGAGCACCAGGGAGTCGAAACCGCTGGCGGCTTTAACGGCCTCGCGCAGCACGCCTTCTTGCACAAAGCCTTCGCTGGCATACAGGGCCTGGGCGCGGGTGTTGTGGCCTTTAACGTCGAGCCACAGGCGGTGCGCGTGCAGGTCGTCAAACGCGATTTTTTTGACCATGCGCAGGGCGGCGCGGCCCAGGCCTTGGCCCTTGGCCTGCAGCACCATGCGCTTGAGTTCAAGCGAGCGCTGCTGGTTGCGGCAGCCGATGACGATGGCAAAGCCTGCAGCATCTAAGCCGGGCCCCGCTTCGATGATGAAATGCCGAAAGTCGGGGAAGCGAATCGCCGCCTCGTGCTGGGTGCGCTCCCAAGGCGTGATGAAGGGCAAGTTGGCCGGGTCTTGCTCTAGGCTGAGCACATAGCCCAGGTCGCTTTGCATGGTCGGGCGCAGGCGCATCCGCACGGGCGCGAGGGGTGCCGTGGAAGGTGCCGCAAAAGACGGTGCGACTGGCATTACACGTCTACCTCGACCGAGTCGCCGTGGATCTCCATCAGCTCGCGGCGCGCGGCGGCTTCGCCTTTGCCCATGAGTTGGGTGATGAGGTTTTCGGTTTGCAGAAAGTCAAGCACGCCCAGTTGCACCGGCACCAGGCGGCGGGTGTCTGGGTTGAGCGTGGTTTCCCACAATTGTTCGGCGCTCATCTCGCCCAGGCCCTTGAAGCGGCTGATGCTCCACTTGCCTTCGCTCACGCCTTCTTTGCGCAGCTTGTCAAGGATGGCGGTGAGCTCGCCAGCATCGAGCGCATAGGTTTTTGAGGCGGGCTTTTTGCCGCGCGCGGGGGCGTCCACGCGGAACAGCGGGGGCCGCGCCACGTACACATTGCCCGCAGCAATCAGCTTGGGAAAGTGGCGAAAGAACAGCGTGAGCAGCAGCACCTGGATGTGCGAGCCGTCCACGTCAGCGTCGCTCAAAATGCAGACCTTGCCGTAGCGCAGGCCAGAGAGGTCGGGCGTGTCATTCGGGCCGTGTGGGTCGACGCCGATGGCCACAGCGATGTCGTGGATCTCGGTGTTGGCAAACAGGCGGTCGCGCTCGACTTCCCAGGTGTTGAGCACTTTGCCACGCAGGGGCAAAATGGCTTGGCATTCTTTGTCGCGGCCCATTTTGGCGCTGCCACCGGCGCTGTCGCCTTCGACCAAAAACACTTCGTTGTGTGAGGTGTCTTTGCTCTCACAATCGGTGAGTTTGCCGGGCAGCACGGCCACGCCAGAGCCCTTGCGCTTCTCCACCTTTTGCCCGGCCTTCTGGCGGGTTTGCGCGGCCTTGATGGCCAGCTCGGCCAGCTTGCGCCCGTAGTCAACGTGTTGGTTCAGCCACAGGTCGAGCGCGGGGCGCACAAAGCTGCTGACCAAGCGCACCGCGTCGCGCGAATTGAGCCGCTCTTTGATTTGGCCTTGGAACTGCGGGTCGAGCACCTTGGCGCTGAGCACATAGCTGGCGCGGGCAAACACGTCTTCGGGCAAAAGCTTGACGCCTTTGGGCAAGAGGCTGTGCAGCTCGATGAAACTCTTCACCGCGTTGAACAAACCGTCGCGCAGGCCGCTGTCGTGTGTGCCACCGGCGCTGGTGGGAATCAGGTTGACATAGCTCTCGCGCACCGGCGAGCCGTCTTCGGTGAAGGCCAGGCACCACGAAGCGCCCTCGCCTTCGGCAAAGCTTTCGTCGCTGCTGGCAAAGCCCTCGCCTTCAAACAGCGGAATCACCGGGTCGGTGTTCAGCGTTTGCTCAAGGTAGTCCTTCAAGCCGCCTTTGTATTGCCAGCTTTGCGTGTCTTTGGTTTTTTCATTCACCAAGGTCACGCTCACGCCGGGCATGAGCACGGCCTTGCTGCGCAGCAAATGCGTCAGCTCGGGCAGGGGAATAATTTGGCTCTCAAAATACTTCGCGTCGGGCCAGACGCGAACGCTGGTGCCCTGCTTGCGGTCGCCTTCGGC
>CANFOR010000269.1 GCA_947448675.1 Betaproteobacteria bacterium | reverse complement strand
CACACCACGGCTGCCTATATTCGCGCTGTGCTTGATGGAAAACTACCGACTCCCCAACCCATTGCAACCCAAGTGGAACAGCTCTTGCAACTGGCCTGCGCACTATGAACCCACACGGAAAAGTCACCCTGGTTGGTGCGGGCCCTGGCGATCCCGAATTGCTCACGCTCAAAGCAGCAAAAGCCATTGGCGCAGCCAGCCTGATCTTGGTAGACGACCTGGTCAACCCCGCCGTCTTGGCCCACGCCCAGCCCAACGCCCGCATTGTGCAGGTGGGCAAGCGCGGCGGCTGCAAAAGCACGCCCCAGGCCTTTATAGAAAAGCTCATGCTGATGGCCGCACGCGAGGGCGAAACAGTGGTGCGCCTCAAAGGCGGTGACCCATTTATTTTTGGCCGTGGCGGCGAAGAAGTCGAATACCTGCAGGCCAGTGGCATACAGGTTGAAGTGGTGAGTGGCATCACCTCGGGCCTAGCGGCTGTCACCTCGCTGAATGTGCCGCTCACCCACCGCGACCACGCGCATGGCGTGGTCTTCGTCACCGGCCACGCCAAGCCCGGCGACGATGGCACCGACTGGCGCGCCCTGGCCGCCACCGCCCGCCAAGCCAAGCTCACGCTGGTGATCTATATGGGCGTAAGCGGCGCGCAACGCATTCAAAACGAGCTGCTCTGCGGCTTGCCCGCCAGCACACCGGTGGCCATTGTTCAACACGCCAGCTTGGCCACCCAGCGCCATGTGCTCACGCACTTGGGCGACTTGCACGCCTGCATCTTGCGCGAGGGCTTGGCCAGCCCCTGTGTGATGGTGGTGGGCGAAGTGTTGGCAGGCCTGCTCTCGCTAGAACAGCAAGGCAAGGCGCAGCAGCACATCGGGTAAAAATGCTTAAACCGTAGTGCCAGTGGCTTTGCACAAAATAAATCGCGTAAGCTGATTCACATGCAAAATCTTGTCGCGCTCAAACTTTAGCTTGGTTAAGACGCGCTGCATGGCACGGGCATATTTGGTGCAGTAAACCACCATCAATGTTTCTTGTGGCTGGTGGTCAATCAAGCGCTGAATAATGCGACTGGCCACGCGTTGGTTGCGGTAGCTGTGGCTCACGCAGATCAAATTGATGAGAAGCTCTTTTTGCTGATTTTCATTTTTGCTCGACACCAGGTGGTAAAACCCAATCTGTTCATTTCCGTCGTAGATAAGCCACATGCGCTGCACATTGGCATTGTTGCCCCACCATCCTGAATGTCTGAAAAACAAACTCAGGGTATAAAAAAACAATTTCCCCCACCCTTTGCGTTGCAAAAATCGGTCTGAAAAAGAACCACTGAAACTGCCCTCCATCAGCAGTTCAAAAACATAGGGTATGTCGAGCCAGCTGGCGCGCTTACTGCTGAGATCCATGCCACCCAAGGTGCTGGTATTGCGAAAACGGGGTTTTGCCATACTGGTCTAAAAGTAAAGTTAGGGTACCGAGGCTATTTTTAATGTAAATGGATTTTGATCGAAACCCATAGGGGTAATTTCTTAATACCAATAGCACTGCAATTCTTTGCTTGCACGTATTCGGTCGATAATCTACCCATGGAAACATTCGACGCAGTGATCATCGGTGCGGGGGCAGCAGGCTTGTTTTGCGCTAGCGTAGCCGGGCAGCTCGGCTTGAAAGTGCTGCTCATCGAGCACACTGCAAAAATAGGTGAAAAAATCCGCATATCGGGCGGTGGGCGTTGTAATTTCACCAACCGTGAACTCGACCCTTTGGCTCCGCACAAATATTTTTTGTCTGAAAATTTACATTTTTGCCGTAGCGCCCTGGCCCGCTACACGCCGCAAGACTTCATGGACTTGCTTACCCGCCATGGCATTGCCTTCCATGAAAAACACAAGGGCCAAATGTTTTGCGACCACTCGGCTGCAGACATCATCAACATGCTGCTGGCCGAATGCAAGGCGGCGGCAGTGGTGGGTGGCAGTGTGGCAATTTGGCAGTCCTGCAGCGTACGCAGCATACGTAAAACCAGCCACAACGCCCATGGAATAAGCGTAGACAGCTATGAAATAGATAGCGAAAAAGGCCTGCTCCGCAGCCCCAGCGTGGTCATTGCCACCGGCGGTTTGTCGATCCCCAAGATCGGTGCCAGCGACTTTGGCTACCGCATTGCGCAGCAGTTTGGCGTGCCCATGGTGCCCACCCGCCCGGCCCTGGTGCCGCTGACTTTTGCGCCCGAAGCCTGGCAGCGCTATGTGGCATTGGCAGGTTTGTCTTTGCCCGTCACCATTGGCTCGGGTAGTAAAAAGACCAAAATCGAATTTGTCGAAGATTTGTTGTTTACGCATCGCGGTTTAAGTGGCCCCGGTGTGCTGCAAATTTCGAGCTACTGGACGCACCCGCTCACCACGGGCAGCGCGCTGCGTTTGAATCTGGCCCCACAAACCGATGTGCAAAGCCTGTTGCTGCAAGCCAAAGCACGTTCGCGCAAACGCGTCGAGAACGAGCTGGCCAACATCGTGCCCAGTCGCTTGGCCGATGCCACAGTAGCCTCGCTCGCAGCCCAAAGCAGCGTCTATGCAAACGAGCTGCAAAGGCCCATCAGCGAAGTCAGCGACAAAACCCTGCAGGCCTTGGCCCAGCAGCTCAACCATTGGGAAATTACGCCCCACGGCACCGAAGGCTATGCCAAGGCCGAGGTCACCGCTGGCGGCGTAGACACGCGCGCGCTCTCGTCGCAAACCATGGAGTTTGGCAATACCGGCCTGTACTTCATTGGCGAAGTGGTCGACGTGACGGGCTGGCTGGGTGGCTACAACTTTCAATGGGCCTGGGCCAGTGCCCACGCTTGCGCGCAAGCTCTGGCAGCTCGCCCACGCATTGCGCTTTAAGCTGGCTGCGAAGGATCAGTCTCAGGCTTTTTCTCTAAATGCTCTTCAAGGGCCTCTGCGCCTTTGTAGCCGGCCAAAGCAGCCAGGCCTTCGGTCAACAAACCGGCACCGGGGTCGAGCTTTTTCAAGCCCTCAACAGCCACTACGGCACCGGCGATTTCAGCAAATAGACCCATGAAAAGCTCCTTGAACAACAAACAAAAGTGTTCAGGCAATTAACTTCTTGACCGGTAAGCCCGGCATGAAGACCGGGTAAAGCTGCGTAAAGCGACCAGGCTTATTTAACGTTTTTGCAAAGTGTAGGGTTCGCGTACAGCACTATTTATGGCGATGAATGGCTTTGCAACTGCCCGGCCACCAAACCCAGCCTGCGCGTGGCCTGCCCGGCCAGCACCTGGTTTTGCTCGGCCACCAGCATGGGCATGCCCTGGGCTTGCAGGGCCAGCAGGGCCAGGGCGATGGCCTCGACCAGCACCGGCGCAATGCCTTCGCAGGGCTCGTCGAGCAGCAGCAATTGTGGTGCGCCCATGAGCGT
>CANFOR010000268.1 GCA_947448675.1 Betaproteobacteria bacterium | reverse complement strand
TCACCGGCGTGCAGCTCGTCGAGCGACTTGCCCGAGAGTTTGCCGTAGCCTGGGAACTTGCGCACCGCGTAGTTCACGTCGCCGCCTTCGGTGCGGTAGGCCAGGCCTTTGTCTTCTAGGGTTTGCACGATGCCCAGCATGTGCGGCACATAGTCGGTGGCGCGCGGGTCGCGCGTGGGGCGCTCGATGGCCAGGGCGTCGAAGTCGCGGTACATCTCGTCCACCATGCGGCTGGTCAGCTGCTTGATGCTCTCGCCGTTTTCAACCGCGCGGCGGATGATTTTGTCGTCGATGTCGGTGATGTTGCGCACAAAAGTCACGCGCAGGCCACTGGCCTTGAGCCAACGCTGCACCAGGTCAAAGGCCACATTGGCGCGGGCATGGCCCATGTGGCACAGGTCGTAGACCGTCATGCCGCAGACGTACATGCGCACGTGGCCGGGCTCGATGGGGGAAAACTCTTGGATGGCACGCGACAGCGTGTTGTAGATGCGCAAACTCATGGACTTTTGAATACCTGCAGGCTCAATCTTGCGGAGGACTGTAAACGGGTGGTAAGAAGAACTAACTAAGGGCCACTGCACAGGCAAACCCCTCAGCTACAATTCAAGCCAGTATAAAGCCGCCTGCCACACAAACCCGAGCCCAAGGCCCCATGTTGCAATTGAGCCCTTTTCCTTTAACCGCACTGCCCCACCCTACTGCCATGCCCACTATGCCTTCCCCATTGCCCCGCGCCCTACGCCTGTTGGCCCTGTGTGCAGCGCTCACGGCCAGCGCCGCTTGGGCCGACGAATACGCCGACGTCAACCGCATGCTCAAAGCTGGCCAGTTTACCGAGGCCCTGGGCAAGGCCGACCAATACTTGGCAGGCAAACCGCGCGACCCGCAAATGCGCTTTTTAAAGGGCGTGGTGCAGTCGGAGTCGGGCAAGTCGGCCGACGCCATTGGCACCTTCACCAAGCTCACCGAAGACTACCCAGAGCTGCCCGAGCCCTACAACAACCTGGCCGTGCTCTACGCCAACCAAAGCCAGTTTGACAAAGCCCGCGCCGCGCTAGAAATGGCGATTCGCACCAACCCCAGCTACGCCACCGCCCACGAAAACCTGGGCGATGTCTATGCCAAGCTGGCCAGCCAAGCCTATAGCAAGGCCTTGCAGCTCGACGGCAGCAACACCGCCGTACAACCCAAGCTGGCCTTGATTCGTGACCTGTTTGCGCCAGCAGGCAAAGCAGGCAAGGGCACGGTGGTGGCTACGGCACCCGTAACCGCGACGCCCGCCGCGCCAGTTGCCACGCCGCCTGCAGTGGTTGCCAGCAGCAAGCCGCCGCTGCTGGCCAATGTGCCCGCAGCCAGCAAGCCCGTTGCTGCGACGCCCGCAACATCTGCTGTGGCCAGCGCCAATGCCGACAAAGACGTAGAAGCCGCCGTGCAAGCCTGGGCTAGTGCCTGGTCGGCCAAAGATGTGGCGGGCTATTTGGCCGCTTATGGCAGCGAATTTGAAACGCCCGGCAAAGTGGCGCGCAAAAGCTGGGAAGACGAGCGCCGCAAGCGCATCGTGGGCAAGTCGCACATCAGCGTCAAACTCAGCAAGCTGAGCATTGCGGTGAACGGCAACAAGGCCACGGCCAAGTTCCGCCAAGACTACAACGCCGACACGCTGTCCGTCGCCAGCAGCAAAGTGCTGGACTTGACCAAGGTCGGCGAGCGCTGGGTCATCGTTAAGGAATCGACAGGTTCCTAAGCGGCCCCAGGCCCTTCTGTCGAGCGTTTTTTGAGCCCCACCGCCCGCAAGCCCTTATGAACAGGGCGATACCAGCTATTTTTTTTATAGCGCTTCTCGCTGTTTTTACGGCGGGCAGCAGCGCTTGGGCGTCGACCAAAACCAAAGCACGCCCGCCCGCCCGGGCCACGCAGCGCGCAGCCGTAGAAGACGGTTTGGCCGAAGCACAGCTGATTGCCATCTACCGCCTGATCGGCCAAGCCCGCACCCGCGAGGCCTTGCACCAGACCGAGCAATTGGTGCAGGCGCATCCGCATTTTTTGCTAGCGCAACTGGTCTTGGGCGACTTGCTCTCGGCGCAAACCCGGCCGGTGCGCATGCTGGGCGATGTGCCCGACACTGCGGCCACCGCCGCTGCACCCGCTCTGGCCGAGCTGCGCGAAGAGTCGCAGCAGCGCCTGCGGGCCCTGCGCGAGCGGCCACCTGCGGGCGCAATCCCATCTCAGTTTTTAGAGTTGTCCGGCAAAAACCGGCATGCAATTGCGGTAGATACCTCGCGCTCGCGCTTGTACCTGTTTGAAAACTCTGCCGCTGGCCCGCGCTTGGTAGCCGACTACTACATTTCACAGGGCAAATCGGGCACCGACAAAACCGCCGAAGGTGACCTGCGCACCCCTTTGGGCGTGTATTTCATTTCCAGCAGCCTCAACCCCAAGTCGCTGAAAAGCTTTTATGGCGTGGGCGCCCTGCCCATCAACTACCCCAACCCCTATGACCTGCGGCGGGGCCGCTCGGGCGGTGGCATTTGGCTGCACGGCACGCCGCCCAACCTGTATGCACGCGCGCCCAAGTCTACCGACGGCTGCGTGGTGCTGGCCAACCCCGACCTGGCCCACATCATCCAAACCGTTGAGGTGCGTACCACGCCAGTGGTGATTGCGCAGCAGCTGCAATGGGTCAGCCCGGTCAGCGCGCAGGCCGAGCGCAAAGGCTTTGAACCAGCCTTGCAAGCCTGGCGCAACGCCAAGTCCAGCGGCGACGTGAGCGCCGTGCTGCCCTACTACAGCAGTGACTTCAACAGCTACGGCAAGCCCCTGACCGACTGGCTGCCCAACCTGCGCAGCGACATGGCCAAGCTCAAAGGCCGTAGCATTGAGCTCAAAGAGCTCTCTGTGCTGCAATGGAAGGACAATAGCAAAGACAGCGCCGACACCATGGTCGTCACCTTTGGTGAGGTGGCCAGCGGTGCGCAAACCGGCCCGGTGCGCCGCCAGTACTGGCTGCGCCTTGGCGGGCAATGGAAAATATTTTTTGAAGGAGTGATTGGATGAAAGCCTTGAACCGTCGCCTGCTCGCAGGCTTAGCGGGCCGTTTGGCCCTGACCAGTGCCGCCATCAGCATGGCCTTGAGCCTGGCGGCCAGCCCCGCCCTGGCCGCAGACGCCCTACCCAAAGTGAAGTTCAGCACCAGCGCGGGCGACTTTGTCGTCGAGCTGTATGCCGACAAAGCACCCAAGACCGTAGAAAACTTTTTGCAATACGTCAAAGACAAACACTACGACGGCACCATTTTCCACCGCGTGATCGACAACTTTATGGTGCAAGGTGGCGGCTTTGACACCAAATTTGCCGAGAAAAAAACCCGCGCGCCCGTAGCCCACGAAGGCCGCGAAGCCCTCGAAAAAGGCGGTCCGCGCAATGTG
>CANFOR010000267.1 GCA_947448675.1 Betaproteobacteria bacterium | reverse complement strand
TGCACGCGCTACGCTAAAGGCGGCTGGTGTGCGGTTGTAAAAACCAGCACCCTGCCGCGGCCGGGCAGAGGATCGAAAGCCCTCCATTATAGCGCGTCAGAGCGGCTGTGGGGGCTGGCTGGCGAGCAGGGCTTCGTCGGCCTTATTCAGGGCGGCAGCGTTGCGTGCGGCGGTAATCAGATCAGGGCGCAACTGGGCCGTGAGCGCCAAGCGCTGGTCGCGCCGCCAACGCTCGATCTGTGCGTGGTTGCCCGAGAGCAAAGCCGCTGGCACACCCACGCCCTGCCACTGCTCGGGCCGGGTGTAGTGCGGGCAATCGAGCAAGCCATCTAAGGCTGGGTTGAAGCTGTCTTGTGCGTGGCTGCCTTCGTCGCCCAACACACCCGGTTGCAGGCGCGCCAAAGCATCTAAAAGGGCCATAGCGGCCACTTCGCCACCCGAGAGTACAAAGTCACCCAAACTGATCTGCAGGCTCACGTAGGCATCAATAAAGCGCTGGTCAATGCCTTCGTAGCGGCCACACAGCAGCACCGCGCCGCTGCTGACCGACCACTGTGCCACCTGGGCATGGTCGAGCTTGCTGCCAATGGGCGAAAACAACACCACGGGCGCAGCTTGCTCAGCAGGCTCGGCGCGCGCGTTGCGGATGGCGGCTAAGCACGCAGCCAGCGGCTCGGCCAGCATCACCATGCCGGGGCCGCCGCCAAAGGGGCGGTCGTCTACGCGGCGGTAATTGCCTTGCGCATAGTCACGAGGGTTCCACAAATGCACCGCCACCTGGCCCGACTCGTAGGCGCGGCGGGTGATGCCACTCGTTAAAAACGCCGCAAACAGCTCTGGAAACAGGGTGATGACATCAAAGCGCATAGCGGCGGCCTGCGTTCAATAGTCGGCTTGCCAGTCCACGCGAATGCGCTTCTCGGCCAGCTCGACCGCGTCGACATAGGCCGAGACGAAGGGGATCATGCGTTCCAGGCTTTGACCCGCTTCTTCATAGGCCAAGACCAGCACGGTTTGCGGGCCGGTCGAAAGCAGCTCTTTGACTTGGCCCAGGTGCACGGCTTCGCGGTTGAGTACATCGAGGCCGATCAAATCGACCCAGTAGTACTCGTCTGCTTGGGCAGTGGGGAAACTCGAGCGCGGCACAAAAATACGCGCACCGCGCAGCGACTCGGCCGCAGTGCGGTCGGGCACATCGCGCGCCTGCGCCACCACGGTGTCAGAGTGCTCTTTGGCTTCGCTGATGGCCAAGAGCACGGTGCCCTTGAAGGCCAAAAAGCCAGGGCCTGCCTTGGGCAGGTAGGCCGCGTCGGGCGGTTGCAAATACCAGCGTTTAGACGAAAAAAGCGCCTCGGGCGAGGCGCTGTGGGGCAGCACTTTGAACCAACCCTTGATGCCCCAAGCGTCCAGAATCCGCCCTACTTCTACGGCGTCAACGGGCAGCTCTACGGGCTCAAGCGGCAGCATGCGTGCTATATTTTTGAGAGCAGCGCACGCACTATCGGTGCGCCACTCTGCAGGTTTAGGCTGCTTTTTTAGCGGCCGACGCGAGCAAACGCTCAACTGTAGGCGAGGCTTGTGCGCCAACGCCGCGCCAGTAGGTCAAACGGTCTTGCGCAACGCGCAGGCTCTCTTCACCGCCCTTGGCAATGGGGTTGTAAAAACCCAGGCGCTCGATAAAGTTGCCGTCGCGGCGGCTGCGCTTGTCAGCTACCACAATGTTGAAAAACGGACGGGCCTTGGCGCCGCCACGGGAGAGTCGAATGACGACCATAATAATATCCTTCGGGTGGAGTTTTTCTTCAGCGTTGAGACACGTGCCTTGACCACCCGGCCAGCAACACGCTGAAAAGCCTTTGATTATAGCCCGATCCCTTTGTCAGCCCCAAACCTGCTCTCAACTTGACCATGCCATGCCCCTGATTCGCCCCAGCACCGCCGACGACATCGCCGCCATTAGCGCCATTTACGCCCAGCATGTGCTGCACGGCACCGGCACATTTGAGCTCGACCCACCCACTGAGGCCGACATGGCCGCGCGCCGCGCCGACGTGCTGGCCAAGGGCCTGCCCTGGCTGGTGCTCGAAGACGCAGGCCAGGTGCTGGGCTTTGCCTACTGCAACTGGTTCAAGCCGCGCCCAGCCTACCGCTTCTCGGCCGAAGACTCGATCTACCTCGCCCCCGCAGCGCAGGGCCGCGGCCTGGGCCGCGCCCTGCTGGCCGAGCTGGCCGCGCAAGCCCAAGCCGCTGGTGTGCGCAAACTCATCGCGGTGATTGGCGACTCGGCCAATGCGGGTTCGATTGGCGTGCACCGCAGCCTGGGCTTTGCCCGCGTGGGCGTGCTCAAGTCTTGCGGCTGGAAGTTCGGCGCTTGGCGCGACGCAGTGCTGATGGACTTGGCCCTGGGCGCAGGCAGCAGCACCCCAGCGAGCCCACCAACGAACGAATGCGCCTAGCGCATACTCCAGCCCCATGAAGAACAAAACCCTGGCCGCCTGGCTGGCCCTCATTGGTGGCCCGCTGGGCTTGCACCGCTTTTACCTGCACGGCCCGCGCGACGCCCTGGCCTATGTGCACTGGCCCTTTACCCTGATGGGCATCTACGGCCTGTGGCGCGTGCAACGCTTTGGCATTGACGACACCGCCAGCTGGGTCTTGTTGCCCTGCTTTGGTTTTATGTCTGCCAGCACGGCGCTGACCGCCATCGTCTACGGCCTGGCGCGCCCCGAGCCATGGAATGCGCGCTTCAACCCCAGTCTAGAAGCCGAGGCCGCGCCCGGCCAAACCAACTGGTTCACCATTGGGGCGGTGGTGCTGGCCCTGATGCTGGGCACCACGGTTTTGATGAGCAGCATCGTCTACAGCTTTCAGCGCTATTTTGAAACGCAAATCGAGGCCGGGCGCAAAATTTCGCAATGAAAATGCACTGTTTTGAGAATAAAAAAACGGCTGCAATGCGCATGGAATATGCGTATTCAGCTACTAAAATAATAGCAATTATCGAGTGCGCAGTGCAACCCGCACGCCAATCCGAACTGCGTCAGACGCTCAAAAAACTTGCCAGCTTATCCAGTAGGCGATGGCCGCTACAAAAGCGCTGGCAGGGATAGTGAAAATCCAGGCCCAGACAATATTGCCCGCCACTCCCCAGCGCACTGCGCTGGCACGGTGCACCGAGCCCACGCCGACGATGGCGCCCGTGATGGTGTGCGTGGTGGACACCGGAATGCCCAAGGCCGTGGCCAAAAACAAGGTCATCGCGCCACCCGTCTCGGCACAAAAACCACCCAAAGGTTTGAGCTTGGTGATTTTTTGGCCCATGGTTTTGACGATGCGCCAGCCACCAAACATGGTGCCCGCGCCAATGGCCATGTAGCAGCACACGATGGTCCAAGCTGGCGGCGATTTGTCGGCGCTGGAGACATAGCCGGTGGCGATCAG
>CANFOR010000266.1 GCA_947448675.1 Betaproteobacteria bacterium | reverse complement strand
CTGAAGAGCCAGGTCGAAAACTCGGCGCGCTGGGCGTCGTAGTTGTGCAAATGGCGCCAGGCCCGCAGAAAGCTCTCTTGTGCCAGGTCTTCGGCCTGCGCTTGCGCAAAGCCCATGCGGCCTAAAAAACCAAACAGTGGCCCTTGGTAATGGGCGACAAGCTGGGCAAACGCGTGCTCGCTTTGCGCTCGGCAGTGCTGCCCAGTGGCGGTGGCAGTGCGCACGAGGCGCAAGATCTCGGTGGTGTTCATGGAATGGCGTGGTGAGCATGCCTCTTATACCGATGCGCCCGCCAAAGGTTACACCGCGCAGGGGGTTTCTGCCACAACGGCATAATCGGGCCATGCAACGCACCGCAGTTTATTCAGGTACCTTCGACCCCATCACCCTGGGCCACCAAGACGTGGCGCGGCGCGGCGCGGCTTTGTTTGACAAGCTCATCATTGCGGTGGCCGTGGCGCACCACAAAAAAACCATTTTTAGCCTGCAAGAGCGCATAGATACTGCGCAGGCAGCTATGAAAAATATAGCTAACGTAGAAGTGTTGGCCTTCGACGGTTTGATCATGGACTTTTGCGCGCAGCACAATGCCCAGGCTGTGCTGCGCGGCATTCGCAACCTCACCGACTTTGACTACGAGGCGCAAATGGCGGCCATGAACCGCAAGCTGCGCCCGCAGGTGGAAACCGTGTTCTTGCTGCCCAGCGCCGACTTGCAATGCATTAGCAGCACCTTGGTGCGCGAGATCAGTAAGCTCGGTGGCGACGTGAGTGGCATGGTTGCGCCCGCTGTGGCCCAGGCCCTGCGCCAAGTGCACCAGCCCACGCTGCGCGCCTAAGGCCAACGCCATGGCCTTGCTGATTACCGACGAATGCATCAACTGCGATGTGTGCGAACCCGAGTGCCCTAACCAGGCCATCTACCTGGGCCCCGAGATTTACGAAATTGACCCGCACAAATGCACCGAATGCGTCGGCCATTTTGCCGAGCCGCAGTGCGTGCAGGTCTGCCCCGTGAACTGCATTCCCATCCACCCAAACTTTGTTGAAGACCAGGCTACGCTGTGGGAAAAGTACCGGCGCTTGCAGGCACCGCCTGCAATCAAGGTTTAGCAGCAGTTTTTTTGCTGGCCGGTTTCTTTTTGCCTTCGCCCGCTGGAGTTGCGGTAAAAAACTCGGGTGCGGCTTTGCCCTTCTTCTTGCTGTGTTGGCCCGCATGCTTGCCCGCGTTGTGGCGCGGGGCCGAGGCCGGGGCTGCACTGGGCACGGCAGCGCGCGCGGCAGCGGCATTGGCGCGGTTGGCCTGGGCTTCGGCGCGCAGGCGCTCTTGCTCCATGCGGTCGGCGGCCTGGGCGTCGCGCTGGGTGGCGGCGTCGGCTTGGCGCTTTTGTTCGGGGCTGCTCGGCGCTGCGCCCTCGACCACGCTGCCGCCGGGGCAGGGGCTTTGTGAATAGCTATTGCCGCAGCGGTACATTTGCTGGGCAAAAAGGCCTGAAACGCCCGCAGATAGTGCGTAGGCAGCTATTAAAAAAATAGCATTTAAGGCCAAAGCGCGGGCCTTGCTGGTGTGCAGTGCAGTCATAAGGTCTCCTAGTTTGAGAGTGGAACTTCCTTCGCGGGGGATGGGGTAGGCATGGCGTTGAATGTAGCCAAGGGGGCCTGTGGTGCAACAGCTGCGCCTTCAGGCCGGGGCGGCTTGGGGCGCGGCGGCTTGTGGGTGTGGATGAGCAGGGTGGCTTTTTCCATCTCGCCCGCCAGCAGTGCGGGCACGGCCAGCAGGCTGCGGGCAATGGCTTCTTCGATGGCGCTGCGTTGTTCGGCCAGGGGCTTTTTCAGCACCCAGTGGAGTACCTCGCTCTTCACGCCGGGGTGGCCAATGCCGATGCGCAAGCGCCAATAGTAGGCGGTGCCCAGCTGGGCATGGATGTCGCGCAGGCCGTTGTGACCGCCGTGGCCGCCGCCAAATTTGAGTTTGGTCTGGCCGGGCACCACATCGAGTTCGTCATGCACCACCAAAATTTCGCCGGGTTCAATTTTGTAAAAGCGCGCCAACGCCGCCACCGATTTACCCGAGGCGTTCATAAAAGTTTGCGGCTCCAGCAGCCACAACGTGTGCCCGCCGATGCTGGCGCGCGCGCAAAGGCCGTAGAAGCCTTTTTCTGGCTGCATAGAGGCCTTGCAATCGCGCGCCAGGGCATCTACCCACCAAAAGCCTGCGTTGTGGCGTGTAGGCTCGTATTCAGTGCCGGGATTGCCCAGGCCCACAAAGAGTTTGATCATGGTGCGGGAATTTTAGGTGGAGTGGGCCCGCAAAGTAAAACGGCCCACCGAAGTGGGCCGTTGGGAGCGGTTGCAGCTATTGCAGCTGTTGCGTAGAAGAAAATTACTTCTTGGCTGGGGCCTTGGCAGCGGGTGCGGCTTTGGCGGCAGGAGCTGCTTTGCCCGCGGGGGCGCCTTTGCCAGCCGGTGCGGCAGCGGCGGCGGCTGGGTCTGGAGCTTCTTCACGGGTGGCCACAACCGACACCAAAACGGGGTTGGCTTTGCCACGGGTAATGGCGCTCACGCCCTTGGGCAGTGTGATGTCGTTCAGGTGCAGTGAAGCACCCTTTTTCAGGCCAGACAGGTCAATGGCAATGAACTCGGGCAGGTCGGCGGGCAGGCACGACACATGCAGTTCGTTCAGTACGTGGTTGACCAAGCAGGCGTCAAACTTAATGGCTTGCGACTCTTCTTCACCGCTGTAGTGCAAGGGCACTTTCATGGTCAGCTTGGTGTTGGCATCAACGCGCTGGAAGTCCACGTGGGTGATTTCTTGGCGGAACGGGTGGTACTGCACATCGCGCAGCAGCACTTGCGCGGTTTTGCCGTCTACTTCCATGTCGAGCACGGTGGCGTGGAAGGCTTCTTTTTTCAGGGCGTGCCACAGGGCGTTGTGGTCGAGCTCAATCAAAGCGGGCTCAGCCGGGCCACCATAGACGATGCCGGGGGTACGGCCGGTAATGCGAAGACGGCGGCTCGCACCCGTCCCCTGCTTGTTGCGCTCAAATGCGACGAATTTCATAATTAACTCCAATCAAAGAACCCACCGCGACCAGTGTGGCTCCGTTTAAAAAAGCCCAACTACTGTGGTGAACACAACGGCGTGGGCGCTTGCTGCTCTCAGGAGCAGACGCAGTTAAAACAACTGGTCTTGGTCCGAGAACAAACTCATCACCGATTCACCCTTGGCAATGCGCTGGATCGTCTCAGCGATCAGCGGGGCCACGGAAACCTGGCGTATTTTTTTGCAGCCCTGAGCGGCTTCGCTCAAGGGGATGGTGTTGGTAATCACCACTTCGTCGAGGGCCGAGCCTTGGGCAATGCGCTCAATGGCCGGGCCGGAGAAGATCGGGTGGGTGCAATAGGCGTAGACCTTTTTCGCGCCACGCTCTTTCAGCACTTCAGCCGCTTTG
>CANFOR010000265.1 GCA_947448675.1 Betaproteobacteria bacterium | reverse complement strand
CACTGTCGCGCACCATGCCGTGGATGTAGACGTCTTTAAACGGCACACGCCCGGTGAAGTGCTTGGTCATCATGATCATGCGGGCGACCCAGAAGAAAATGATCTCATAGCCGGTGACCAAAACGCTGCTTGGCAGGTAGAGCGTGGCATCGGCCGTGGGGCTGTTGTCCACCTCCGGCCAGCCCATGGTGGAGAAGGGTACCAGGGCCGACGAATACCAGGTGTCGAGCACGTCTTCATCGCGCCGCAATGACCCGGTATAACCTGCTTTATCGGCCAGAAGGCGCGCAGAATGTGCGTCACGCGCTACAAAAACGCTAGCATCTTCGCCGTACCAAGCTGGAATTTGGTGGCCCCACCAGAGCTGGCGGCTGATGCACCAGTCTTGGATATTGTTCATCCACTGGTTGTAGGTGTTGACCCAGTTTTCAGGCACAAACTTCACCTCGCCACTGGCCACGGCATCGACGGCTTTTTGCGCGATGCTTTTGCCCACGGCGCTGGTGCCGTTCAAAACTTGCGGGTCTACAGGGCTGACTTTGTTCACCGCCACAAACCATTGGTCGGTCAGCATGGGTTCAACCACTTGGCCCGTGCGCGCGCACACTGGCACCATGTTTTTATGCGGCACAGCCTTTTGCAAAAAGCCTTGTGCTTCCAGGTCTTTGAGCACAGCCTTGCGGCAGTCGTAGCGGTCCAGGCCCTGGTAGGCGGCAGGGCCATTGCTGTTGATTTTGGCGTCCAGCGTGAAGATGGTGATGAGCGGCAGGCCGTGGCGCTGCGAGCAGGCGTAGTCGTTGAAGTCGTGCGCGCCGGTGATCTTGACGCAGCCTGAGCCAAAGGCGCGGTCGACAAAGTCGTCAGCAATGATCGGGATGGAGCGGTTGCACAACGGCAAGTCGACCATTTTGCCAATCAAGTGCTGGTAGCGCTCATCTTCAGGGTGCACGCACAGCGCGCCGTCGGCCAGCATGGTCTCGGGTCGGGTCGTGGCAATGTGCATGCCGCGCAGGGGCGTGCCGTCGTGCGCGGTTTGTGGGCCCTCGCTAAACGGGTACTCAATGTGCCACATATGGCCGTTGCGCTCTTCGCTCTCAACCTCTAAGTCGCTGACCGCGCTTTGCAGCACCGGGTCCCAATTGACCAAGCGTTTGCCGCGGTAGATCAGGCCTTGCTCATACAGGCGCACAAAAGTTTCGGTGACAACGCTGCTGAGCTTGTCGTCCATGGTGAAATATTCGCGCTGCCAGTCCACACTGGCGCCCATGCGGCGCATTTGGTTGGTGATGGTGCTGCCGCTTTTGTCTTTCCACTCCCAGACCTTGGCAACAAAATTTTTGCGCGCCTCCAGCGGCGTAGCACCCATGTCGTGGCGGCTGATTTTTTGCTCTTGCAGTTGGCGCTCCACCACGATCTGGGTGGCAATGCCGGCGTGGTCGGTGCCCGGCACCCACACGGTGTTGTGGCCCAGCATGCGGTGGTAGCGCGTCAGGCTGTCCATGATGGTTTGGTTAAACGCATGGCCCATGTGCAGGGTGCCCGTCACGTTCGGTGGCGGCAGTTGGATGGAAAAAGCCGGGGCATCTGCCTGTGGCTGACCAGTGCCACGCACTCCGGCTGCTCCATAGTCACGGCGTTCCCATTCGGGGCCCCAATGGGCCTCTAGGGCGACAGGTTCAAAAGATTTACTGAGAGATTGCAGCAGCGGCTGCGCGGGTACGGTGGGCTCGGTCATCCCCCGATTTTAGGGCTCTAACTTGCGGCCTAGGGCAGCTCAGGCGATTCGCGCGCAGCGGCAATCAAATCTTGCACCGCTTTGGCCTCGCCCACATGCTGGGCCAAGAGCAAAATCAAGCGTGCGTTGAGCAGCTGTGACTGCTGCTCGCTCAAGCCGTGATGGGCGTTGAGCAGGGCCTCGTACACCTCGTCGGCGTCTAGCTGGCTGAAACTGGTTTTCATACTGGCTCCTCATGGGGCAAGCTAGGCTCCACATGGGGCAAGGCCAAAGCGCGCTCCAAGGCCCGCACCACGCTGGCGTCGACCGACTCGCCGGTTGCGGCCACGTAGGCGTCGGGGCGCAGCAGGGCCCAGGCGTGACCAAACACATGGCAGGCCGCCTGCACATGGCCTTGCGGGTCGCGGACATGCTCCAGGGCCTGGGCACGGCCATGGGTAGGCACCACTTGCACGGCACGCAAGGGGCTGGTACTGGTAAGGGCTTGGAGACGTTCACAGGTTTGCTTGGATAGTTCACCAAACACCAGTAGCAAGAGCCGCCCGCCGGCCCATTGCAGCAGCTCGTGGATGCTGCCCGTGGTGGCTACGGCCATGTTGTCTTGTTTGGGCCACTCAAAGCGGGTGTTTTGCACCGACAGCCCGCCGCCACTACCGCAGGCGCGTGAGCGGCTGTAGGGGTTGGCAATGGCCATGCGCCCGGTGTTGATGAACTGGCGCGCCGCCATGTAGGGTGAGGATGCTTGGCTGCCCTGGTGCTGTTTCGCCAAGCCAATGGCCGCTTGGCGAAACACCTGCTCCATGCCGTGGGCAGGCCGTAAAAAGCGGGTGGTGCGGTCAGTGACCTGCACATTGTGCTGAGCCGCTTCGAGGCGTTCGTCGTTGTAGCTGTCCAGCAGTGCTGGCATGGCCCAGCCGCGTTGTACGGCAGCCAGCTTCCAGGCCAGGTTGTGTGCATCGGCAATGCCGCTGTTGCCGCCGCGCGCACCAAATGGGCTGACCACTTTGGCGGTGTCGCCGACAAAAAACACCCTGCCTTTGCGCAAGCTGTGCAGGCACAGGCTGCGATAGGCATAGGGGCCGACCCAGACGATTTCTATTGCCACATCGGGGCCAAACTGTTTGGCCAAACGCTCGCGCACCACGTCTTCACGGCTGACTTCTTGCGGGTCGGCGCCGGGGGGCATTTGGTAGTCAATGCGCCAGACGTCGTCGGCCATCAAATGCTGCCAGACCGCCCGATTGTCGTTAAAGGGCGCCTCGATCCATGTGTGACGCTCGACCGGCGGGCGGGTGTTAAAGCGCACGTCGGCAATGCACCAGCGGTCGTCGCCCTGGCGCTGCTGCATGCCCACTCCAGTCCAAGCATGAAAGGGTGTGTGCGAGCCGCTGGCGTCGATGATGTGCTCGGCCTCTAGCTGGTAGCTGCCCGCTGGCGTTTGCACGGTGAGCCGGGCGAAGTCTTCGTTTTGTGCAAACGCCGTGACGCGCGACTTCCAACGCAGGTCGATGCCGCCGAGCTGCGCAATGCGCTCGACCAAAAAGCCTTCGATATAAAACTGCTGGATGTTGATAAACGGCGGCTGCGCTGACAGCTTGAAGGCGCCTTGTTGCTGCAAGTCAAAGCTGTAGACCTCGTCATGGCCGGCGAAGGTGCGGCCCACACTCCACTGCACGCCGCGCTGGGCAATGCGCTCATAAATGCCCAAGTTCTGAAATATT
>CANFOR010000264.1 GCA_947448675.1 Betaproteobacteria bacterium | reverse complement strand
GTATATTGGGTAGCATGCTGTCGCGGGTGCTGCCCAAGACGGCGACGAATTTAATTTTGCCTTGCTTGGCCATCTCGATCTGTGGCGAGCCATAGGGTGAGATAAAAATATCAATCGCGCCGCCCATCATGTCGCGCACCCCGTCGGCAAAGCCTTTGTAGGGTACATGCAGCATGGGCGCGCCAATGGTCTTGCTCATTTGTTCGCCCAGCAAGTGGTAGAAGGAGCCCTGGCCGACGCTGGCGTAGCTCATGGGTTTGCCCGCTGCCGCTTGTTTGGTGGCATAGGCTGCGAGCTCATCGGCATTGGCCGCTGGTAGATCGCCACGCGCCATGATGGCCATAGGCGCCAGCGCATAGCGCTGCACTTGGCGAAAGTCTTCTGACTTGTACTTCACGCCGCTCATGGCCAGGGGTGCCAAGATCAGCTCATTGGGCGAGCCTTGAAACAGGTAGTAGCCGTCTGAAGGCGCGTTGAGCACTTTTTGCGCTGCAATCGAACCACTGGCACCGCCCAGGTTTTCAATGATCACCGGCTGGCCCAGGGCGGTGCCCAAGGCGGTGTTGACCTTGCGCGCCATCACGTCGGACAAACCGCCCGCAGGGTAGGGCACCATGATGGTGACGGGCTTGCTGGGAAAGCTCTGCGCCAGCGCGGCGGCAGACAGTACCAAGCTGGCGAGAACGGGTGCGGAACGGGCAAAAAAACGCATGCAGGACTCCAAAATGTGTAGCAAAGCGGGCACTGTAATGGCAAGTGCTGCGTTTGGCACTAGGGCAAAACGCTAAGCACGGGTCAAGCGTGTGCCAGACCCGCAGCGACAACGCCCGCCATGCAAATGGCTTCGTCTTCATCGCCCGTACCGCCGCTTGCGCCGACTGCGCCAATGGTTTTGCCCGCCGTATCTTTGATGAGCACCGCGCCGGTTTGTGGAATGAAGGGCAGGCTGGAGACGCTGGCAATCGCGCTCAAAAACACCGGCACGGTCTTGGTGCGCTCGGCCAAGGCGCGGCTGTTCACGCCCATGCCAATGGCGGCGGAGGCTTTGCCCAGCGCGATATCAAAGCGCAGTGCGGTAGCGCCGTCCTCGCGCGCAAAGGCTTTGATCTGCCCCGCAGCATCGACTACGGCTACCGCCATGGGCGCGTAGTTCGATGTTTTGGACTGGGCAAGTGCGCCCGCAATGATGTGGTTGGCTTGGGCGAGGGTGGTCATGTTGGGTTCCTGGAAATTCAAAAAAAGCGAGTTTACATTTAAGAAGTTGGCGTTGGACTAATACGGCAGCGCAAAACCATTCTTGCCGGCATTGATACGCAGGGCCACCGGTTGGCCGTTTTGCAACTGGCCAAACAGCGAGACGCTGGCCCCCACTACCAAGAGGCTGCGGTCGCCGGGTTTGAAGCTGACGATCGGCGCGCTGGCCGGCACCACGACTAGCTTTTCGCCGTCTTTGTACTTGAGCAAGAGCTTGCGGTCGCCCTGGGCGTTTTCGGTGGCGGAAATGGCGCTCACGTCGGCCACAGTGGCATTGGTCATGGTGCTATTGGCTGCCAGGTCAAAGGGGCGGTGCCCTTCGGCTGTGCCACGCGCCGTCTCGGGGAACACCGTGACCGCAATCGCGCGCTGCGAGCCGTCGGCCTGGGGCATAGCGGCCGTGCCAATAAAACTGCCTGCGCGAATGTCTGCGATGCTGATGGGGTAGACCTCAGACACCAGCAACTTGTCGGCCAGTTGCAGTTCAACCACCTCACCGCTGCGGTCTTTGACGGTGAGCGCAGTGGCCGTGATGGCCACGATGCTGCCGCGCACCCGCACCGTGGGGCCACTGCTTGGGGGCGTGGCATTTTGACCGATAGCATCAACCGCCAACCAGCCTATGCTGGCGCAGATCAAGAGGGTGGTGGAATGCTTTAAAAAACGCTGAATGTAGTGGTGCATGATGTGCTCCTTTAAAAATTCTTTTGGCCCAAAGCCATGGCAATTTTGTGCCGTGGCACCGTGCTTTTGGGGACTTTAATGTCAAACCAAGAACGCACGTCTTGCTCCAGGCCAATACCGTGCATGTAGTTGTAAATGGCCTTCTTCAAAGCCACACCCAAAGCGTCGTGGTCTACGCCCGTGGGGTCGTAAAAGCCGATGTCGTTTTTGGCAAAACTCACCGGCTGCAGGGGCTGCAGGGTCACACCATAGTCAGCGGGGTTTTTGCCAACGGGCGAGTGCACGGTGCAGGCAAAGCGGTGAAAAAAGCCGCTTTGGATGCAGCCGTTTTCAAACAGCTGGCGCACGTATTCCAGCGCGTCTACCGTGTCTTGCACGGTCTGCGTTGGAAAGCCGTACATCAGGTAAGCGTGCACCAAAATCCCTGCGTCGCTAAAGCCTTTGGTGACGCGCGCCACCTGCTCCACCGACACGCCTTTTTTCATCAGCGTCAGTAAGCGGTCGGACGCCACTTCGAGCCCGCCCGACACCGCAATGCAACCGCTGTTGGCCAGCTCCAGGCACAACTCGGGCGTAAAGGTTTTCTCAAAGCGTATGTTGCCCCACCACGACACGCCTACGTTGCGCGCTATCAGTTCGCTAGCAAGCGCTTTCAGCGATTTGGGCGGCGCGGCTTCGTCTACCAAGTGAAAGCCGGTTTGCCCGGTCTCGGCCACGATGGCTTGCATGCGGTTGACCAAGGTGGTGGCGGTGGCCGCGTCGTAACGCGAAATGTAGTCCAGGCTGACGTCGCAAAAGCTGCACTTTTTCCAGTAGCAGCCGTGCGCCACTGTGAGCTTGTTCCAGCGCCCGTCGCTCCACAGGCGGTTCATGGGGTTGAGCATGTCCAGCAACGAGAGGTAGCTGTGCAGGGGCAGGCCGTCCCAAGTGGGCGTGCCCACCTCTTCAAAGGCAATGTCGGGCTCGGCCATGTGCATGTATTGCACCGCGCCCTGCGCATTGCGCACAAAGCAGCGCACCAGGCGTTGCTGCGAGCGCTCGCCTTGCAAATGGGCCAGCAGGGCCAAGAGCGGGCGCTCGCCGGAGTCGAGCGTCACGTAGTCAAAATAATCAAACACGCGTGGCTCGGTCAGCTCGCGCAGCTCGGTGTTGACAAAGCCGCCGCCCAGGCCGAGCTGAATGTGCGGCCAGCGCGCCTTGATGCTCTGTGCAATGCGAAAGGCCGCGTACACCGAGCCGGGGAAGGGCACCGAGACCAAGACCAGGCTCGGCTGGTGCCGCTCAATGGCCGCTAGGCTGAGCGCGTGCAGGGTCTGGTCTACCAAGTTGTGTGGCGCGGCCAAGGCCTCGGCCAGCAGGTCGAAGCTGGGCTGGCTGCCAGCGATTTTTTCGGCGTAGCGCACGAACTCAAAGCGCTCGTCTACCGCGCCTTTGATCACGTCGGCCAAGTCGTTCAGGTAGAGCGTGGCCAAGTGGCGGGCGCGGTCTTGCAGGCCGAGCGCGCCAAAGGCCCAAGCCAGGTTGTCGCCCTC
>CANFOR010000263.1 GCA_947448675.1 Betaproteobacteria bacterium | reverse complement strand
GTGGCCGAACAGCAGCAGCTGGGCGCGCTGCCACAAGGGCCGCAAATCGACCAGCAAGCGCTGCCAGTCTTTGGCCAGCAGGGCGGGCCACAGCTGCGCGGCGGTGGCAGGGTCGGCAATCAACACAGCGGCGTTTTCGTCGAACAGGGTGAGTGCATCGCGCAGCGGCCCGCGCTGGGCTTGCACGCCGTGCTGGGCAATGTGCTCGGCCTGCAAGGCGTTGAGCCGTGCCTTGGTTTGCGGAAACTGCAGCCAGCACAGGCCGTTAAAAAAATCGTGCAAACCCTCGCGCACCGGGCATTGTTTGCTATTAAAAATGAAGTGCTCGTAGGCTTGGCCAACTGGTAAATCGGCTTGCGGCACAAAGCGCAGATCGGCCAGCACGGCGCTGCCACGCGCATGGGTCTGCACTGCGCGCGCGGCGTTCAAAGCTTCGTGCAAGGCCTGGCCCCGGCCCACGGCGTCTGCCAGCGGCTCGCCTAAAGCGCGCCAAGGCTCTAGCCAGGGCTGGGCCCAGTCGATGCACCCAGGGCCTGCCCAAGGCGGCAAAGGGGCTGCAATGGGGCTTCTAGGGCCCACGGCGTGCGCTTATGGGGGTTGGGCTCATACAGGCCTGGCTCAGGCCACCAAACGCCAGGGCAGTGCTTCGCCGCTGCGCAGGGGCTTGAGCTCGCCCGCGCCAAAGGCAAAGCTCTCGGGCGGCGTCCAGCTTTCGCGGCGCAAAGTGATGCGGTCGGTGTTGCGCGGCAGGCCGTAAAAGTCGGCACCAAAGAAGGCAGCAAAACCTTCTAGCTTGTCCAAAGCCCCGGCAGCATCAAAAGCCTCGGCGTACATCTCGATGGCGGCATGGGCGGTATAGCAGCCCGCGCAGCCGCTGGCGTGTTCTTTGAGCGCGGCAGGGTGGGGTGCGCTGTCGGTGCCCAAGAAAAATTGCGCTCTGCCGCTGGTAGCGGCTTGCACCAAGGCTTGTCGGTGCGTCTCGCGTTTGAGCACCGGCAAGCAGTAGTAGTGCGGGCGTATGCCCCCTGTGAAGATGGCGTTGCGGTTGTAGAGCAAGTGGTGCGCGGTAATGGTCGCACCCGTGAGCGGCCCGGCGCTGGCCACGTACTGCGCGGCCTCACGTGTGGTGATGTGCTCCATCACGATCTTCAAGCCCGGGAAGTCGCGGCGCAGCGGAATCAACTGCTGTTCAATGAACACTGCCTCGCGGTCAAACAGGTCGATCTCGGGCGAGGTCACTTCGCCGTGCACCAAGAGCAGCATGCCCGCGCGCTGCATGGCTTCGAGCGTCTTATAGGTTTTGCGCAGTTCGGTCACACCGGCGTCGCTGTTGGTCGTGGCCCCGGCGGGGTAGAGCTTGGCCGCCACCACACCTGCGTCTTTGGCTTTTTGAATCTCCTCGGGCGGTAAATTGTCGGTGAGGTAGAGCGTCATCAAGGGCTCGAACTGCATGCCCGGTGGCACGGCGGCTGCTATGCGCGCGCGGTAAGCCACCGCTTGCGCTGCGGTGGTCACCGGCGGTTTGAGGTTGGGCATGACAATGGCGCGGGCAAATTGCGCGGCGGTGTGTGGCACGACGGTGCGCAGCGCGTCGCCATCGCGCACATGCAGGTGCCAGTCGTCGGGGCGGGTCAGGGTGATGTGGTTTTGCATCACTCGATTTTCGCTTACCGCGTCGCGCGTTCAAAGCCAAGGGCTGCTAGATTTTGAGAAGCCACATGCAGTGCGGCTTCTAAGTCCTTCATTTCAAACAGATTTTTGCTTGAAAACCGTATAACAAAGCAGCTCTAAGTCTTTGATTTCATTGGGATTTTTTTACAAAAACAGGTTTGCGCGGAGGATATTTCCTGCTAAAGTGGGAGGAAGTGCATTTAAGTGGTAATTTTAGGTAAATCGTGATCTTCCAAGGCGCATCCTCTCTCGCTCTCGACGCAAAAGGTCGGCTCTCTGTGCCGACCCGGCACCGTGACGTGCTGAGCGCTATGGCCGCTGGGCAGCTCAGCATCACCAAGCACCCGCACGGCTGCCTGATGATTTTTCCGCGCCCCGAATGGGAGAAGTTTCGTGAGCGCATTGCGGCCCTGCCGATGTCGGCCCAGTGGTGGAAGCGCATCTTCTTGGGCAATGCCATGGATGTAGAAATGGACGGCACAGGCCGCGTGCTCATTTCGCCCGAGCTGCGCACTGCTGCAGGCATCAGCCGCGACACCATGCTTTTGGGCATGGGCAACCACTTCGAGCTGTGGGACAAAGCGGCCTACGACGCGCAAGAAGCGCAGGCCATGTCGGGCGACATGCCCGATGTGTTCAAGGACTTTTCTTTTTAAGGACGGCGGTGCAAAGCACATGGCAACACACCACCGTCTTGTTGAACGAAGCAGTCGAGGCACTGCTCACCAACCCAGACGGCTCCTACACCGATGCCACCTTTGGCCGCGGTGGGCACTCGCGTTTGATCCTCTCGCGGCTTTCGGCCCAGGGCCACTTGACAGTGTTCGACAAAGACCCCGAGGCGATTGCCGCCGCGCAGGCCTTGGCCGACCCGCGCTTGGCTATACGCCACGAGGGCTTTCGCTATTTGGGGGAATTGCCGCAAGGCAGCCAGAGTGGTGTGTTGCTGGACTTGGGTATCAGCTCTCCTCAAATCGACAACCCCGCACGGGGTTTTTCTTTTCGTGCCGACGGCCCGCTGGACATGCGCATGGACACCACGCGCGGACAGAGCGTGGCCGAGTGGCTGGCCGTGGCCGAAGTGCCGCAGATTGCGCAGGTGATTCGTGAATATGGTGAAGAACGGTTTGCTGGGCCCATTGCAAAGGCGATTGTTGATCGCCGACAAAAACGGGGGCCAATTCAGGGCACCGCTGAACTGGCCGAGCTCGTGGCTGGCGCGGTCAAAACCCGCGAGTCGGGCCAGAACCCTGCAACGCGCACATTTCAGGCTCTTCGGATTTTCATCAATGCCGAGCTTGAAGAGCTCGAGCAAGCGCTAAAGGCCAGCCTGCATGTGCTGCAACCTGGAGGCCGCTTGGTAGTCATCAGCTTTCACTCGCTGGAAGACCGCATCGTCAAGCAATTTATTGCTTCGCACAACCGCGCGGTGTTTGACCGCCGCGCGCCCTTTGCGGAGCCCAAAGCCATGCAGTTGAATGCACTCGAGCGCGTCAAGCCTTCGGCTGCAGAAGTGGCGGGCAACCCGCGCTCGCGCAGCGCGGTGATGCGCGTGGCCGAGCGCACCGCGGCCAGTGCAGGGAGCGCGGCATGACGCGTATCAATTTGCTGCTGCTCTTGGCCGTGGTGGTCAGCGCTCTGTTTTTGGTGCACACGCAGTACGAGTCGCGCCGCTTGTTTGTGGAGCTTGACAAAGCCCAGGCTGAAGCGCGCCGTTTAGAGCTCGAGAGCGACAGCCTCGAAGTCGACAAGCGCGCGCAGTCCACCCCCGCGCGGATTGAAAAAATTGCCCGCGAGCAATTGCAAATGCGCTCCACCAGCCCCGCCATTACGCAGTACGTCAGCTACGCGCG
>CANFOR010000262.1 GCA_947448675.1 Betaproteobacteria bacterium | reverse complement strand
GCCAGCCAAATCCACAAAAGCCCCAGCCTGTTCAGCCGCCCGGGCGAGTTTCCGAACCTGCGCGGAGCCGACTTTCCGGTGGCCGACGAAGCCGAGCGTTACTTCAAAAACGGCAGGCCTTTTTTGCAACGCTACCTGCCTTTTTGGGCGGCCAATTTTGTGCAGCGTTTGATCGTCATCTTGGTGCCGCTGTTGGCGATTGCCTTCCCGGTGTTCAAAGCCATTCCGGGCTTTTTAGAGTGGCGGCAAATGCGCCGCATCTTCCGCCGCTATGGTGAGCTCAAATTTTTAGAGCGCGACATCGCCAGCCGCAAGCTGTCAGCCACCGAGGTGGCCGCGGCGCGCAGCCAGCTCGACCGCATCGACGCCGAAACCCGCTCGGCCAAGTTCTCGCTGGACATCTCTGACCGCGTCTACACCCTGCGCCAACACGTAGACTATGTGCGCAAACAACTCAACAACTTTACGCCTCCCGCAACCCATACGGCAACCGATACAGCGTACAACGCTAAAACACACCCCACACAGGAAGCATCAACATGAATATTCTCATCACTGGCGGCGCAGGTTTTTTAGGCGCGCGCTTGGCCCGCACACTGTTGGCCCAAGGCGAAATTTCGTTTGCCGGAGCCAAGCCCGAGCGCATCAGTTCCATCTTGTTGTGGGATCGCGCCGCGCCACCGGCCGACTTGGCAGCCGACCCACGCATCCGCTTCACCAGCCACGACTTGAATGCACTTTTAGAAGAAAATAGCCTGCAAACGCGCGCTGATATTGCGCAGACAGCTATCATTTTTCATTTGGCGGCAGCAGTGAGCGGTGAATGCGAGGCCGACTTTGACCTAGGCATGCGCAGCAATTTGGCCGCCACCATGGGCCTGCTGGCAGCCTGTCGTGCGGCGGGCCATCAACCGGTGTTTGTGTTTGCCAGTTCCTTGGCAGTGTTTGGCCTGAACCACTTACTGCCAGACCCTGGCGTGATTGGCGACTTCACCCTGCCCACGCCTCAAACCAGTTATGGCATTCAAAAGCTCATGTGCGAGCAGCTCGTGGCCGACATGACGCGCAAAGGCTTTGTGCGCGGGCGCAGCGTGCGCCCAATGACGGTCAGCGTGCGCCCGGGCAGACCCAATGGCGCAGCCTCGGGCTTTTTCAGCGGCATGGTGCGCGAGCCCCTGGCCGGTGTGCGCTCGACCATTCCGGTGAGCGCCGACACCTTGGTGGCCCTGGCCTCGCCTGCGTCCACCGTGGCGGGCTTGCTGCGCGCGGCCACGGCCAGCGCAGCTGAGTGGGGGCCACTGACGGGCGTGAACCTGCCTGCGTTGTGCACCTCGGTGCGCGACATGGCCGCCGCTCTGCACAAGGTGGCAGGCTCTGCGGCCACAGGCCTGCTCGACTGGCACGAAGACCCGACCATTGCCCGCATTGTGGCCACCTGGCCCGGCGTGGTGAGCAATGCCCGCGCCACGGCGTTGGGCTTGCACGCCGACACCGACTTTGAGGCCGTGATTCGCGCCTACGTCGCCGACAACCCAGCGGCGATCCATGCAGACATCCAAGCCAGCATCCACGCGCAACTGGGCAAGAAGGCGGCGTGAACATGCAAGCCGATAGCGCAAACTTGCGGCCTGCATCGCAGAGCAAGCTGCCCACACCGCCCACGCTTTTGCAAACACCCCTGCACGCCCTGCACCTGGAGTTGGGCGCGCGCATGGTGCCCTTTGCGGGCTACGCCATGCCGGTGCAATACCCCACAGGCTTGGTGGCAGAGCACCTGCACACGCGCACTGCGGCCAGCCTGTTTGATGTCTCGCACATGGGCCAGTTGCGCGTACTCGGGCCTGATGCAGCCGCCGCGCTGGAGAGCTTGATGCCGATGGACGTGATCGACCTGGCCGTGGGCAAGCAGCGCTATGGCCTGCTGTTGAATGCGGCAGGTGGCATCATCGACGACCTGATGTTTTGTAAGCGTGTGGGCGACATTTTTATCGTCGTCAACGGTGCCTGCAAAGCAGGTGACATTGCGCACATGCAGGCGCAAATCGGAGCGCGCTGCCAGCTCATTTCCATGCCCGAGCAGGCCCTGCTGGCCCTGCAAGGCCCGCTGGCTGTCAATGCACTTTCTCGCCTGGTGCCCGGCGTGCAGCAGATGGTTTTTATGGACGGCGCGCGCTTCACTTGGCAAAGCGCCGAGCTGTTCATCACGCGCAGCGGCTACACCGGCGAAGACGGTTTTGAAATCTCAGTGCACCAAGACCATGCTGTGCTTTTTGCGCGCGCCCTGCTGGCGCAAAACGAGGTTCAAGCCGCAGGCCTGGGCGCGCGCAACTCTCTGCGTTTAGAAGCCGGGCTGTGCCTCTATGGCCAAGACATTGATCAAGGCACCAGCCCCGTCGAAGCAGGCCTGATGTGGGCCGCACAAAAAGTGCGCCGTGCTGGTGGGGCACGCGCGGGCGGCTTCCCGGGCGCTACAAAAATACTAGCTGCCTACGCACAATCTACGGGCTTTGCAGCCGATTTACCCTCTGAAAATGGGTTGCAAAAGCGGGTTGGCTTGATTGGCCTGGAGCGCACCCCGGTGCGCGAAGGCACAGCCCTGCACAGCAACGGCAGCGAAGCCATTGGCCACGTCACCAGCGGCCTGCCCAGCCCCAGCCTGAACCAGAGCATTGCCATGGCCTATGTGGACACTGAACACGCCGCTGTGGGCACGATAATTCAAGCCATGGTGCGCGGCAAACCTGTGCCCATGAAGGTCTGCGCCATGCCCTTTGTTCCCACCCGTTACTACCGAGGAGTTTGAAATGACGATGAAATTCACCCCAGACCACGAGTGGCTGCAACTCGAAGGCGCGCAGGGCACAGCCAGCGCCACCGTCGGCATCACCGTACATGCACAAGAAGCGCTGGGCGATGTGGTGTTTGTCGACCTGCCCGAGGTGGGCAAAAACTTTGCCAAGGGCGAGGTGGCCGGTGTGGTCGAGTCGGTCAAAGCCGCTGCCGATGTGTTCATGCCCCTGGACGGTGTGGTCACTGCGGTGAACGAAGCCCTGCGCAACGACCCCTCCCTGGCCAATAGCGACCCACTGGGCGCGGGCTGGTTCTTCAAAATCAGCGTCGCCAACATGGCCGACTTTCACGCCTTGATGGACGAACCTGCTTACGCACAATTTAGCGCCAATGCCTAAGCCCGCGCCCCTTGCCACGCTGGAAAACCCCAGCGAATTCATCGCCCGCCACATTGGCATCAGCACCGCTGACGAGCAGCACATGCTGGGCGTGATCGGCGAGGCCTCGCGCCGCGCACTGATCGACTCCATCGTGCCACGCAGCATTGCGCGCAAGAGCGCCATGCAACTGCCCGCGCCTGTGACCGAAGCCGCTGCGCTGGCCGAGTTGAAAACCATGGCGCAGAAAAACCAGGTCTATAAAAACTTTATCGGCCAGGGCTATTACGGCACGCACACGCCCGGCGTGATCTTGCGCAATATCTTAGAAAACCCGGCTTGGTACACCGCCTACACGCCT
>CANFOR010000261.1 GCA_947448675.1 Betaproteobacteria bacterium | reverse complement strand
GCCAGCCGCCAGCAACTGCTCGAGGTCACCGGCCTGGGTGCCAAAACCTTTGAGCAAAGCGCAGGCTTTTTGCGCATCCGCGGTGGCAGCAACCCGCTGGACAGCACCGGTGTGCACCCCGAAACCTATGCCGTGGTCGAGCAGATCATGGCGCACACCCAGAAGCCGGTGGCCGAGGTGATGGGCCGCGCCGACATGCTGCGCAGCCTGCGACCCGCGCTGTTTGCCAATGAAAAGTTTGGCGTTATCACCGTGCAAGGCATTTTGGGCGAGCTAGAAAAGCCAGGCCGCGACCCGCGTGGAAACTTTGTGGTGGCGCGCTTTAACGATGGCGTAGACGACATCAAAGACTTGAAAGAAGGCATGCTTTTAGAGGGCACGGTGAGCAATGTCGCCGCCTTTGGCGCGTTTGTGGACCTGGGCGTGCACCAAGACGGCCTGGTGCACGTCAGCCAGCTCAGCCACAAGTTTGTCACCGACGCGCGCGAGGTCGTCAAGACCGGTCAGGTGGTCAAGGTGCGCGTGGTGGAGGTAGACGTGGCGCGCAAACGCATTGCGCTGAGCATGAAGCTCGACGCAGCGCCCGGCCGCAGCGCAGAGCCCAGGCAAGGGCAGGGCAATCGCTTTGAGCCCGCGCTCGGGCCGGGGCGCGGCCAGCGTTCGGGGCAGGGCCAGCCGCAGCGCGCACAGAGCCATGCCAGCGCCGACACCGCTATGGCGTCGGCATTTGCCAAGCTGCGGCCTAAACCCTGAACGCACGATGACCATCAGCCCACCAACGCCGAATCAGAACAAGCCAGAGCAGTGGCTGTGGGTGATTGCCTGCTGCGTATTGCTCTGCGTTTTCTTGCCCATCGGCTTGGTGTCACGCGATTTTTGGGACGGCGTCATTGGCAGCTATGGCTTGGAGACGCAGCAGTTCGATGGCATCCGGGCCTGGTTGGTGCCCAGCAATTGGGGGCTGGTGTATCTGATGCTGCGCGGCATTGCCTGGCTCTCGAACAGCAGCGGCATTCCTGCATGGCTGCTGGTCAAGCTGATTTTGCTGCTCAGCGTGTGTGGCATTGCCAATGAGACCCGTTTGCTGTGTGAAAAGCTGCTGGGCTGGAGCCGGCTCGATAGCCGCTTGGCGGGCGTGCTGGCTTTGGGCTTTCCGTGTTGGTCCATGCTGTACGGCAGTACGTTTTTAACGATTGTGTTCATGTGGTGGGTGTTTGCTGGGCACCGGCTGGCGCACAGCGGGCGTTCCCTGGCCCTGCGCTGCATGGGTTTGGTCTTGCTCCTGCTGTCCTTTCAAGTCAATTCCAACTTTGTGATGGTCTTTGCGCTGGAAGCCGCGCGCTGGCTGCGACTGGGGCAAAGTGATCAGTACCGTTGGCGTTGGGGCGCTTCGGCTTGCGCCAGCGCAGTGGCCATCTACCTGTCGTTGCGCTGGGTCTGGCCGCCTTCGGGCATTTACCAGGGCTATAACAACTTGGTCTTGCCATTTTCGGCCAACGGGCTCAAAACCTGGGCACGCGCTATCGCGATGTACCTGACTTGGCTTCCCCTGCTGGCCCTGCCAGCCGGTGTGACCTGGTTGTTTGGCAAGGCCTGCGCGCAGCGCGGCGGCATGGCCCGCGTACCGGCCCCTTCTGTGCCATGGCGCGAGTGGGCTTGCATTGGCATCTTGTTGCTGGGCGCCGTGTTTCCCTATGTGGCGGTGGGCAAGGGCGCGCCCTTGTTTGTGCTGAACTTTCCTTCCTTAGGCCTGGGCGTGGCAGAACACCAAGGTAAGGTCGTGCAAGCTTGGTTTTACACCACGGTCGATGGTTGGTCTTGGCGCAATGTGTTTTTGATGGCGGCTCCGGCATCTATTGCCAGCGTGGCTTTGTTACGCGCGGCAGTAGGCCAGGCCAGCACCCTGGCACAGCAGCGCAGGCTGTGGTGGCTGGCCTGTGCCAGCGCGGTGGTGTTCAATGGCGCATGGCTCTTGCATGGGCATGCCGCCAAGCACTTGCGTGCGGCGCAAGAAGAATCCATCGTTCGCGGCCTGCGCGCCATAGCACCACCACCGGCTGGAGACGTGAACCTTGCCATCACCCAAGAGCTGCCCTGGTACGCTTGGATGTATGAGAGTAATTATTGGTTTTGGCTTGCCTACGGCCAAGCCGACTGGGCTAGCGCGCAGTATGGGCCCGAGCCTGGCAGCCGTGCGCGCGCCCTGCAAGAGCGTAGCGATGCCCGGCGCCTCAACCCTCCGCCAAGTGTGGCCCTGCTGCGCCGGTGGCCAGTGCAAAGTGTAGAAACCACTTTAGAGCTTGCCTTGCCCGAGGGTTTGAATGCAAAAAGTTGGCTGCTCGATCGGCTGGGCTTCCAGCCCATTGAGGCCGCTCGCATAGAACATTTGACTCCATGAAAGCCCTGCAAATCTACGCTGGCGCGACGGCCCACGCGCACATCGGCCGGCAGGGTTTGCAGCCTGCCGACATTGCCGTGCTAGCGGGCGCTGCCGGTGGGCCCAAGGGTTTGGTGCTGGGGCCGCTGGACCGTTTCATTTTTGGTGATTGGTTGGCGCGCAGCACCCTACCGGTAGACTTGGTCGGCGCGTCGATTGGCGCTTGGCGCATGGCTACTGCTTGCCTGGGCGAGCCCGTGGCGGCCTTTGCGCGCTTAGAGCATGACTACATCCACCAGCATTACGCCCCCGAGCCTGGCGGCAAAGGGCCCAGTGCCGACCAGGTGAGCACGCAGTTTGCGCAAAGCCTGCACAGCTTTTTTGGCGGGCGGGTAGCCGAGTTGCTACTGCACCCGCGCTACCGCTTGCACATTTTCACCTCGCACGGGCGTGGCCTGCTGGCCCGCGAAGGCGCGCTGCGCACGCCGCTGGGATATTTGGGTGCATTTGTTAGCAACGCGGTGCAGCGCAAGGCCATGGGCGCATGGCTGGAGCGGGTGGTGTTTTCGTCAACACGGCAACTGCCCTTTGCCACGCAAGACTACCGCACGCTGCAAGTGCCGCTGCAAGAGGCCAACTTTATGCAAGCCCTGCAAGCGAGCTGCTCCATCCCCTTCGTGCTGCGCGCCGTGCACGACATTCCTGGCGTAGCCAAAGGCGCGTATTGGGACGGCGGCATCACCGATTACCACCTGCACCTGGACTATCCCAGCGTGTTGAACACGGCTAGCGCCAGCCTCCCGGAAGACGCAGTGGCCAGTGCGGGTAGCGCAGCCGCGCCGGCGCGTTTGGTGCTCTACCCCCACTTTCAGCGAGCCGTCATTCCCGGCTGGCTCGACAAAAGCCTGGCGTGGCGGCACAAGCCCACCGCCTACTTAAGCAACACCGTGATGCTCGCGCCCCGCCCAGAGTGGGTCAAAAGTCTGCCCAATGGCAAATTGCCAGATCGCAATGACTTTGCCCACTACAGCGATGACTTGGCGGGTCGGGTGAAGGCGTGGAGGGTTGCAGCGAGTGCCGCCGCGCAGATGGCCGACGAATTTGCGCATTGGTTGGACGGTGGCTGCAGCATGGCGGAGCTAGAGCAGCTGTAGGCGTTGT
>CANFOR010000260.1 GCA_947448675.1 Betaproteobacteria bacterium | reverse complement strand
TTTGCCCGTGCCTGCCGTACCTGCAAGGGTCACGAAGTCCACATCCGGGTCCATGAGCAAATTCATCGCGAAGTTTTGCTCGCGGTTGCGCGTGGTCACGCCCCACACCGCGTTCTTTTGGTGGTTGAAGTCCTTGAGCGTTTTGAGCACGGCCGTCTTGCCGCGAATCTCGGTCACGCGGGCGTACAAGCTGGGCTCGCCCGGCGCTTCAAAGTAGACAAACTGGTTGATGAGCAGGTTGGGCACCACCGGCCCGCTGATGCGGTAGAAGGTGTGGCCGCCGCTCTGCCAGCTCTCCACCGTTTTGCCATGCGTGTCCCAAAAGTCGGCGGGCAGGGGCAGCACGCCGCTGTAGAGCAGGTCGCCGTCTTCGAGCGTTTTGTCGTTTTGGTAGTCGTCAGTCGCCAAGCCCAAGGCGCGGGCCTTGACGCGCATGTTGATGTCTTTGGACACCAGCACCACCTCGCGTGGCGCGTGCTGCTGGCGCAAGGCCTCCACCACACCCAAAATTTGGTTGTCGGCCTTGCCCTGGGGCAGGCTGGAGGGCAAAGCGTAGTCGAGTTGTTGGGTCTGAAAGAACAGCTTGCCACGGGCTTCGCGGTGACCGGTGCTGTCGAGCTGCAGTCCCTCGGCTATGTCGGCACCGTTGGCTCCGGCCAGCGCGTCCAGCGTGCGGCTGGTTTGGCGGCCATTGCGCGCTACTTCGGTCATGCCTTTTTTGTGGCCGTCTAATTCTTCGAGCACGATCATGGGCAAGTAGATGTCGTGCTCTTCAAAGCGGAACAGGCACATTGGGTCGTGCAGCAGCACATTGGTGTCGAGCACAAAGAGCTTGGCCGGGCCGGTGGCCTTGGCTTTGCGTGGCTTGGCTGCGGGGTCGGCGGCGCGTGCGGGCTGGCTGCTGCCGCTGCCGGCGAGCTTGGGGACGGCGCTGCTGGATGTGCTGCTGAAGGCGGCGTCGGGCGCACTGTGCGGCGCTTCAGCAGGAGCGTGGGTCAGGGCTGATTTGCTATTTTTTTTGTAGCTGGAAATGCGCTTGCTGCCTGCGTTATCGGCGTTTTCGTCTACAAAAGCGCTGGGGTGTTCGCTACGGTTGCCACCGCCGCTGCGCGCCGATGTGCCCAGGGCTTGGGGCTGCTCGGCCAGGTTCGCATGCTCGGGTGCGTCGGCTTTTCGGGCGGCTTTGAGCGAGGTTGCAGCCGGTGCGTCGAAGGCCTGGGGCGCGAGTTGTGCGGCGCGTTTGGTGGGGGCGGGTGGCAAGGGCATGGGGTGGGCGGGCCTAGCGGCCAGGTGGGGAGAAGTGGCGGAACAGCAGGTTCCAAAAGTGAAAAAGCCGCCTGGGGCCCCAAGCGGCTTTTTCGTGCAGGTGAACAGTGTTTGTACTGGTGAAGCTCAAAGGCATGCAGCCATTATGCACAAGTCCTGTGAAGCCGCGGCTACGGCCAAGGTGGCAATTTAAGCGGCCAGCTTTTCGGTGAGCTTGTCGGCTTTTTTCAAGTCTTTCACGGCTTTGAGCACGTCTTCAACGTGGCCGGGCACTTTGAGGCCGCGCCACTCGGCTTTGAGCTGGCCGTCGGCACCGATCAAGAAGGTGCTGCGCTCAATGCCCTTGACCTTTTTGCCGTACATGATTTTGTTTTTCACCACACCGAACATATGGCACATTTTTTCTTCGGTGTCGGCCACCAACTCAAAGGGCAGCTCGAGCTTGGCTTTGAACTCGTCGTGCGACTTCATGTTGTCGCGCGAAACACCAAACACGGTGGCGCCGGCTTTGACAAAGTCTTTGTACTTGTCGCGAAATTGCATGGCCTCGGTGGTACAGCCGGGGGTATTGTCTTTGGGGTAGAAATAGAGCACTACCACTTTGCCGAGGTGGCTGGTGTTAGACACCGTGCCACCGCCAGTGGCTTTTGCTTCAAATTCGGGGATGGACTTGTTAACAACGATCGCCATGACTGATTTGAACCTGTGGTTTGAAGCCTGAGATGGGCAGTTACGGGCCCGCGCGAACCAAAGTGACAGAGGGTAAGCGCGGCAACCCGCTATTGTAACGCCAAAGCATATCCAGCCCTGGCCGAGATCCTGCGCTGCGGAACTTCTCAGGGGCTTTTAAGGGGCTTCGATGAGCAAAGCGGCCAGCACTTGGCGGCCTTCGCCCGCCAAAATGTTGTAGGTGCGGCAGGCGGCCAGGGTATCCATGGTTTCAAAACCAATGCGCGCTTGCATCAGCGCGCGTTGCAAAGCCGGTGGCGCAAAACGCAAACGCGCGCCGCTGCCAAAAATCAGCAGCTCGGGTTTTAAGGCGGCCAGTTGCTCAAAATGCGCCACGCTCAGGTCTTCAAAACGCGCGCAGTTCCAGTCGAAGCGTTCGCCGCGCGCCCCCACTACCAGGCTGTGCTCAATGCGTTCGCCATTGACGGCGACCCAGCCGGGGCCATAGCCGCTAATGGATTGCAGGTCGGATTTATCGGGTTGGAGCTTCATAGTGTGGTCAAATTATAGGTTTTCACTCTGGCACTTTCGTGCCTCTGACGGAGCGGCTTTGAAAACCATTTCCAAATCGGCCAAATTGGCCAATGTGCTCTACGACATCCGCGGCCCCATCATGGACGCAGCGCGCCAGATGGAAGACGAGGGCCAAAAAATCATCAAACTCAACCTGGGCAACCTGGCGGTGTTTGGTTTTGATGCACCCGAAGAAATCCAGCAAGACATGATCCGCAACCTGCCCAACTCGGCCGGTTACTCCGACAGCAAGGGTATTTTTGCGGCGCGCAAAGCGGTCATGCACGAAACGCAAAAGCAAGGCGTGGTCGGTGTGGGACTGGACGACATTTACCTGGGCAATGGCGCCAGCGAACTCATCACCATGGCCACCAATGCCTTGCTCGACAACGGCGACGAGCTGCTGCTGCCCATGCCCGACTACCCGCTGTGGACTGCGGCCACCAGCCTCTCAGGCGGCACACCCGTGCACTATCTGTGCGACGAAGCCAATGGCTGGATGCCCAACCTGGCCGACATCCGCGCCAAGATCACGCCGCGCACCAAGGGCATTGTGGTCATCAACCCCAACAACCCCACCGGCGTGCTGTATTCCGACGACCTGCTCAAGGGCATCATCGGCATCGCGCGTGAGCACGGTTTGGTGATTCTGGCCGACGAGGTCTACGACAAGGTGTTGTACGACGGTGTGCACCACACGGCGCTGGGCAGCCTGTCCGACGACGTGCTGACGCTGACGTTCAATTCGCTCTCCAAGAGCTACCGCTCCTGCGGTTACCGCGCGGGCTGGCTGGTGGTGTCGGGCGACAAGAAAAATGCCACCGACTACATCGAGGGCCTGAACATGCTCTCGAACATGAAGCTGTGCTCCAACGTGCCCGGCCAGTGGGCGATCCAGACCGCGCTGGGCGGCTACCAGAGCATCAACGACCTGGTGGGTGAGGGCGGCAGGCTGCGTCGCCAGCGCGATCTGGCCTATGAGCTGATCACGGCGATTCCGGGTGTGAGCTGCGTCAAGCCGCAAGCCGCGCTGTACATGTTTCCCAAGCTCGATCACAAGGTTT
>CANFOR010000259.1 GCA_947448675.1 Betaproteobacteria bacterium | reverse complement strand
CGGCCATGCGTTTGTTCAAGCGGGAGGTGGCAATGGGCTCGTCCATGGGGTTGGTTTGCTATGGGTTTTATAGCTGCATACGCACCATTGGCGTGCTTAGCAGGGGGTTTTGGGCTGAAATGGAGGTTTGCAGTATTGTGTAGAGTTTAAACGGCTTGCGTTTTGTGCGCCAAGCTTTGTATTCGAGTTTGCGTTTAGATCAACGAACACCTATCAATCCACTTCTGCGGCGCGGTGCCCCGTGAACAAACAACACAAGCAAATCGCACACAACCAGACGCTACAGAATAAATAGCTGCAAACGCGCACACAGCAATCATCTCCAGCACATTACCTCACAAAACCCCGCTGCGCAGTGCCGCCAAGTTCAGCACCCTCAGACCACCATATTCAATACGGATACTACCCTGCGCCTGCAGCAGAGCCAGGGCTTCGTTGACGCGTTGGCGTGACAGGCCGACCAAGTAGGCCAGCTCTTGTTGGGTGATGCGCAGCACCTGGCCGACGCCGGGGTAGAGCACCGGGTTGAACAGCGCGGCCAGGTTGCGTGCTACGCGGGTGTTGGGGTCGCTCAGGCGGTCGATCTCGCGTGCGGCGATGAACTGGCCCAGGCGCTCGTTGAGCTGGTTCATCACAAAGCGGTTAAAACCAATCGAGTGGTCGAGCAGCCAGTGAAAGCTCTCGACCGGCAGACCCGCCACCACGCTCTTGCGCAGCGCTTGCACGTTGTAGCGGTAGGCCTCGCGCTTGAGCACCGTACCCTCGCCAAACCAGCCGCCCGGTGGTAGGCCGGTGAAGGTCATGCTTTGGCCGGTGGCGCTGTCGGCGTTCATTTTGAGCAGACCCTCGACCACGCCAAACCAATAGGTCACTTGGCGGCCCACACGGCACAGGGTGTCGCCGCTTTGCGCGTCGCCCACCACAATATGCGCCTCTGCGGCCTTGCGTTCGCTGGGGCTGAGCAGGGGCAGCCAGGGGATGCTGTGCAGCTCTTCGGGCGTGGCGGCGCGGCGGCGTTGGTGCAGGGTGAGGTCGGTGCTCATGGGACGCAATGCAAGGGTATGTACGGGGAGGGGACTCCCTAGGATTGTCGTCCAAACGACAAGTAAGCGTCAAATGCAGGCCTAGTATCCGGCCCATGCTCAGCACCTTTGTCCACCTCCTCTTGCAGCACGCCGCCCAGCGCCCCGATGCGCCCGCCATGCGCGAGAAGGAATACGGCATTTGGCACAGCTACAGCTGGGCCGCGATGGCCAGCTTGGTAGAGCAGATTGCCTGCGGCCTGCACGCAGCGGGCTTGCAACGCGGCGAACACATGGTGGTGGTAGGGGCCAACCGCCCACGCTTGTACGCCAGCATGCTGGCCGTACAAGCCCTGGGTGCAGTACCGGTGCCCCTGTACCAAGACGCAGCGGCTGCAGAGTGCGTGTTCCCCATCAACAATGCTGAGGTGCGCTTTGCTTTGGTCGAAGACCAAGAGCAGGTTGACAAGCTGCTCGAAATTCGCGCCCAGTGCCCGCAGCTGGGCCAAATTTATTTTGACGAGCCACGCGGCCTGCGCAATTACGCTGAGCCCGGCTTGGCCTCGCTCGCCTCTCTAATGGAGTCTGGCCAAGCCTTTGCGGCAGCACACCCCGAGTTTTTTAAAGCCGAAGTAGCCCAGCTGGTACCAGGCGACGTAGCGGCAATGTTTTTTACCAGCGGCACCACCGGCCTGCCCAAGGGCGTGGTGCACACCCACGCCAGCTTGCTCGACCGCGCGCTGGCCGGTGCCACGTTTGACAAGCTCACGGCAAGCGAAGAAGTACTGGCCTATTTGCCACCAGCCTGGATCGGGCAAAACATTTTTAGCTACGCGCAATGGCTGGCCTGCGGCTATGTGGTCAACTGCCCCGAGAGCGCCGCTACCGTGATGATCGACCTGAAAGAAGTCGGCCCCAGCTATTACTTTGCGCCACCGCGCGTGTTTGAAGGCCTGCTCACCAGCGTGATGATCCGCATGGAAGACGCGGGCTTGCTCAAACGCAAAATGTTCCAGGTTTTTATGAACGTGGCCAAGCGCGTTGGCCCGCTGCGCATGGACGGCAAGCGCGTGGCCCTGCTGGACGGCCTGCTCTACGCGCTGGGCAACCTCTGCGTGTATGGCCCACTGCGCAACAACCTGGGCATGAGCCGGGTGCGCGTGGCCTACACCGCAGGCGAAGCCATTGGCCCCGATTTGTTTTTGTTTTACCGCAGCATTGGCATCAACCTCAAGCAGCTGTATGGCTCGACCGAAACCGCAGTGTTTGTTTGCCTACAGCCCGATAACCAGGTGCGCGCCGACACTGTGGGCATACCGATTAGCGGGGTTGAAATTAAGGTCGCCGACAACGGCGAGATCTTGGTCAAGTCGCCCGGTTTGCTAAAGGGCTATTACAAAAACCCGAGCGCTACCGCCGAGGTGCTGAGCGCTGACGGCTGGTACCACACCAGCGACGCAGGTTTTATCGACGCCAGTGGCCATTTGAAAATTATTGACCGCGTGAAAGACGTAGGCCGCATTGCAGGCGGCGCCAATGACGGCGCGATGTTTGCGCCCAAGTATGTCGAGAACAAGCTCAAATTTTTTCCGCACATCAAAGAAGCCGTGGCCTATGGCGATGGCCGCGCACGTGTCTGCGTAATGCTCAACATCGACTTTGACGCCGTGGGCAACTGGGCCGAGCGGCGCAACCTACCCTACGCGGGCTACACCGACTTGGCGCAAAAAAGCGAGGTCTACCAACTCATTTTGGAGTGCGTAGAGCAGGTCAATGCCGACCTGTCGGCAGACGCGCTCTTGGCAGGCAGCCAGGTCAGCCGCTTTTTGGTGCTGCACAAAGAGCTTGACGCAGACGACGGCGAGCTCACCCGAACCAACAAAGTGCGGCGCGGTTTTATTGCCGAAAAATACCAAGTGCTGGTCGATGCGCTGTACGGCGACAAAGCCGAGCAATACATTGAAACCGCAGTGAAGTTTGAAGACGGCCGCAGTGGCAGCGTCAGCGCCACTTTGCGAATTTCGGATGCAAAAACTTTTGCACCGCTCAAGGTGGCCGCATGAGCAAGAAAATTGGCGAGGTCATCCTCGACGTGAAAAACATCAGCCTGGCTTTTGGCGGTGTGAAGGCGCTGTCTGACATTAGCTTTGACGTGCGCGAACACGAGGTGCGCGCCATTATTGGCCCCAATGGCGCGGGCAAAAGCTCGATGCTCAATTGCATCAATGGCGTGTACCAGCCGCAGCAGGGCAGCATTGCGTTCAAAGGCAAAACCTTTAGCCATATGAACAGCCGCGAAGTGGCTGAAATGGGTGTGGCGCGGACCTTTCAAAACCTGGCTTTGTTCAAAGGTATGAGCGTGCTCGACAACATCATGTCGGGGCGCAACCTGAAGATCAAAAGCAATATCTTGCTGCAGGCCCTGCGCATTGGCCCAGCCGAGCGCGAAGAAATCAAGCACCGCGAATACGTTGAGCAAATCATCGACTTTTTAGAGATCCAGGCCTACCGCAAAACGCCAGTGGGCCAACTGCCCTACGGCTTGCAAAAGCGCGTCGACCTGG
>CANFOR010000258.1 GCA_947448675.1 Betaproteobacteria bacterium | reverse complement strand
TGCGGCAGGCGCGCGCCAAAGCCTTCTAAGCCCACGGCTTGCAGCATGGCCTCCACCCTTGCGCTGCTGTGGGCCCGGCCTTGCAGCATCAGGGGCAGGGCGATGTTTTGTGCCACATCTAAGTGCGGCAGCACATGAAAGGCCTGGAACACAAAACCAATGTGCTGCCGGCGCAGCTCGGTGCGCTGGGTTTCGTTGAGCGCGCCCAGGTCTTGGCCCCACAGTTGCACGCTGCCGCTGTCCCAGCTGTCGAGCCCGGCCATGCAGTTGAGCAGGGTGGACTTGCCCACGCCCGAGTCGCCCACGATGGCGACAAACTCGCCTGCCGCTACTGTGAGGCTCACGTTGGCAAAGATGCTGCTTGCGCCATAGCGTTTGCAGAGTTGGTGCACGGCCAGGGTCATGGGCTTTCGCAATGCTTGTTAGATGGTGGTTAAATGTTTGCCAAGGCCAGGGCTAGCACTTGGGCGCTTGCGTCGGGTGCGTCGCAGGCCACCACGGTGCGCTGTTCAAATGAGCGCAACCACGTGAGCTGGCGCTTGGCCAGTTGGCGCGTAGCGATGATGCCGCGCTCGCGCAGTGCTATCAATTGACTAGCGCTCAGCGCTTGCTGCGCATACGCTGCGGGGCGATTGATGGCCGACTGCGCAGGTTGCAGGGTGGTGTTTTCAGCCTCGGCTTGGTCGAGCGCCTCCCAGGTTTGTCGGTAGCCCACGCAGCGCATGCTGGGCAGGGCCAGCGACACATCGCCACGTGCGCGCAGGCCTTGCACTTCGGCCACCAGGCCTGCAGCGAGCATGGCGTCGAAACGCTGCGCGATGCGCTCATGCAACCAAGTTTTGTTGCTCGGCTCTAGTGAAATAAGCCTAAAAGCGCCAGTGGATACTGCGTGAGAAGCTATCTTTTTTGTAGCATGCAGGCTAGAGAGCGGCGTGCCGGTGATGCGCCACACCTCGAGCGCGCGCTGCACGCGCTGGCTGTCGCCGGGGGCCAGGCGCGCGGCGGTAATCGGGTCTACCAAGGCCAGCTCGGCGTGCAGGGCGGGCCAGCCCTGCAGCGCGGCTTGTTGCTCTAAGGCGGCGCGCACCGCAGGGTCTGCGGGCGGCATGTCGTTGAGGCCCTCTCGCAGGGCTTTGAAGTACAGCATGGTGCCGCCCACCAGCAGGGGCACTGCGCCGCGTGCGCGGATAGCGCGCACCAGCTCTGCGCTGTCTGCTACAAATTGTGCAGCACTGTAGGCTTGTGTGGGCTCCAGCACATCGACCAAATGGTGTGGCAGCTCGGCCAGTTCGGCGCGGCTGGGCTTGGCCGTGCCAATGTCCATGCCTCGGTAGACCAGGGCCGAGTCCACGCTGATGACTTCGGCTGCACGGCCGTGTGCAGCCAGCGCGCGGGCAATGGCAAAGGCGGCGGCGGTCTTGCCCGAGGCCGTGGGGCCCGCAATGCAAAGGAGGTCTGGCATGGCTTGAGCGTAGCAGATTCACCCCGGCCGCTCGGCGCGCGCGCAGGCAGGTCGGTGCTTGGTTTAAGCTTGGAAGCATGCTCGGTAATAGTACCGGCCATACCGCCAAAATCGCGTATTAAAATGCCTCAAACGGTATTTTCAAAAATGCGCATTCGCACACAATAAGCCAGCAAAATTAGAACTATTTACCCCAAACGATGCCGTTTTTGCTTTCCCCCTACCCGCTTTTGAGCAGCCAGCGCCCAGGCCTGCGCAACAGCTTGCACGCTGTGTTGCGCGTTGTAGGCAGGGCGCGGCTGTGCCTGGGGCTTGGGGCTGTGGTTTTGCTTGTATTTCTGGTGTTAGGTGGCGCTGTGCCCGCTAGTGCAGCGGTGGCGGCGCTGACCGAGGAGCCACGCCTGGCCCTCATCATTGGCAACGCGGCTTACCGCAGCTCGCCCCTGGCCAACCCTGTGAACGATGTGCGTTTGATGGAGCAGTCTTTAAAACAAGCCGGTTTTGCGGTCATCAAAGCCGAGAACGTCACCCTGCGCGAAACCCGGCGTTTGGTGCGCGAGTTTGGCGACCGGCTCAAGCAGCAGGGCGGCGTGGGCCTGTTTTATTTTGCGGGCCACGGCGTACAGGTGCGCGGCGACAATTATTTGGTCTCGGTGGACTCCGACATCCGCAATGAAGACGAGGTCGCTGACGACGCCCTCAACGCCAATTTGGTGTTAGAGAAAATGCAGTCGGCAGGCAACCGCGTCAATTTGGTGATCTTAGACGCCTGCCGCAACAACCCCTTTGCGGTGCGCTCGCGCGCCTCGGTGCTGGGCTTGGCGACCATGAGTGCGCCCTCGGGTTCGATGGTGGCCTACTCCACCTCGCCCGGCTCGGTGGCCTCCGACGGTAATGGGCAAAACGGCCTGTACACCCAGCATCTGGCCAAGGTCATTGCCCAGCCGGGCCTCACAGTAGAAGAGGTGTTTAAGCAGGTGCGCACCCTGGTGCGCCGCGACAGCAACAACGCGCAAACCCCTTGGGAAAACACTGCGCTCGAAGGCCAGTTTTATTTTCTGCCTGCAGCGGCGCAAACCACGCCGGTGGTGGCCGTGCCTACACCGACCGCCCCTGCCGTGCCTGCGCAAAGCGCGGCCAATGACGCTGCCAAGATGGAGCTGAGCCTGTGGGACACCGTGAAAGACAGCGGTTCGGTGAGCGAACTCAAAAGCTACCTCGAACGCTTCCCCAAGGGCGTGTTTGCTGGCGTGGCGCAGTCGCGCATCAATATGCTCAACGTCGCACCGCCTGTACAGGCCAGTGCTCCGCCCGTGGCGGCTGTGGCTGTGGCTGCGGTTGCTCAGCTGCCCGCTGCAGCGCCTGCAGTAGCACCCGTACCAGCTAAACAGGCTGCAATGCCCGCTGAATCTGCGTTGGCTGCTATTGTTTCTGTAGCTCCAGCGCTAATTGCAACGCCTACCAACACCAATGTGCCTGAGCGCGAATTCAGCGTAGGCAACACCCGCTTCAAAGGCCGTTTTGTACAAGACGCCAGCGGCCAGTCCTGGTCGGGCGAGGGGCGCTTGATCTGGGCCAATGGCGACGAATACGAAGGCCCCTTGGTGGCAGGCAAGCGCCAGGGTCAGGGCAGCTTTAACTGGGCTGAGGGCCGCTACGTGGGCAACTGGGTCGATGACCGCGTACAAGGCCAGGGCAGCTTGGAGTTTAAAAACGGCAACCGCTACACCGGCGCCTTGGTAGACGGCCAGCCATGGGGCCAGGGCAGCATGCGTTACGCTTCGGGCGACACCTACCAAGGCAGCTTCGTCAACGGCAAGGCCCAGGGCCCAGGCGTGTACGACTGGCGCAGCGGCCAGCGCTACGAAGGCCCCTGGGTAGCCGACCGCCCACAGGGCCAAGGCATGCTGCGTTTTGTCAATGGCAATGTGTATGAAGGCGAGGTGGTCGACGGCAAGCCCCAAGGCCAAGGTGTGCTGCGCTTTGCCTCGGGCGATGTCTACCAAGGCAAGCTGCAAAACGGCATACCGCACGGCCAAGGCGAGTTTGTCTGGAAGAGCGGCGACCGCTACACCGGACAGTGGAAAGAAGGCCTCAAAGACGGCCAAGGCACTTTCTTGTGGAGCGGTG
>CANFOR010000257.1 GCA_947448675.1 Betaproteobacteria bacterium | reverse complement strand
GCTACGGCGGTGTTGGCGATGAAATTGAGTTGCATAGGGGTATTTTGCGTTATCTGCAGGCTTGCAGTGGTGTTACCGTTCGCTACCGGGATTAGCACGCAAGCGACCCAGATACAAAGGAACACTATGCAAGACATCCGCGTCCAGCCCAGCCCCTACAACTTTGCCCCAGTGCACCAGGCCTTGCAACGCTACGTCGATGCCGACGTGCTGGCCGGTGTTTCGTCAGCGGTGTTGCATGGCCGCGAGTTGGTGGACTTGCACTGCGCGGGCTGGGCCAACAAAGAGCAGGGCGAGTTGCTGCGCAGCGACCATATTTTTCGCATCTTCTCCAACAGCAAACTCGTCACCAGTTGTGCGGTGCTGTTGCTGTGGGAAGAGGGGCGCTTTGGCCTAGACGCCCCGATTGACAGCTTTATTCCCCAGCTGGCCCAGCGCCAAGTGCTGCGGCCCGGCGCAACCCGCCTAAACGACACCGAGCCCGCGCGCAGCGCCATCAGCATTCGACACTTGCTCAGCCACAGCGCGGGTCTGAGCTATGGTCTGCTCGACCCCGGCACTATGGTCTACCAAGCCTACAGCGAGCGCAAAGTTTTGCACCACCGCAACACGCTAGACGGCATGATGGACAAGCTGGCCGACCTGCCGCTGCTGTTTCACCCCGGCACGGCCTGGGAGTATTCGGTGGCCAGCGACGTGCTCGGGCGCTTGGTGGAGGTGGTGAGCGGCCAGCCCTTAGACGCCTTCTTGCAAAGCCGCATTTTTGCCCCCCTGGGCATGGTGGACACCGGTTTTGTGGTGCCGCTCGCGCAGCAGCACCGCTTGGCCACGCTCTACCACGGTGCCAATGTGCTGCAACCCCTGCAGCCCGGCCTCAAGCCCAGCGACACCACGCCTTTTAAAAACGCCAACTTGGAGCCCAGCGCCTTGCTCTCGGGTGGTGGCGGTTTGGTGTCCACTTTGCCCGACATGCTGGCCCTGCTGCGCAGCTTGTTGCCAGGTGGCCCGACCCTGCTCAAAGCCGATACCCTGGCGCTGATGGTGCGCAACCAATTGCCTGCGGGCTGCTGCATCCGCTTTGCTGGCGTGGGCGAGTTGCGGGGCATGGGTTTTGGTTTGGGTGGCGCTGTCATGCACACGCCGTCGAGCATCGACCCACCCGACGCAGCGGGCGAGTTCCAGTGGGGCGGCATGGCTGGCACGCACTGGTGGATATCGCCAGAGCGCAACCTGGCCGGCCTGCTGATGGCCCAGCGTTGGATGGGTTTTTGGCACCCCTTTGCGTTGGAGTTCAAGCAGCAGGTGTATGCGGCGGTGCGCGCGTAGCAGGGGCGTAAAAGCGGCAGAAAACGGCTGCAAAGCCCGCAGGATATGCGTTGACAGCTATAAAATTTATAGCTTTTACGATCTGCAGACGGAATAAAAAAGCGCCCCGAAAGGCGCTTTTTTAAGGTTTGCTGGCGGAAACGGAGGGATTCGAACCCTCGATGAGGCTCTACACCCCATACTCCCTTAGCAGGGGAGCACCTTCGGCCACTCGGTCACGTTTCCAGCGGGTAAATTATCGCATGAACTGGGCCGGGTTCGGCGGGTCTTCGTAAACTACTTGTGCGCTGCGCTCTAAGGCGCGACGGTCGCGCTTGGTAGGGCGGCCTTGCAACTGGCTCAGCGCGGGTTCGGGGGCTAGGCGGCGCTGCTCAGCGGCCTGCTGGCGTGCGGCCACGCTGTCTGCGCTTTCTTGGTAGAGCTGCTGGGCGGCAGGTGCGCCGCCGCGTTGCAGGCTCAGCGCCAGCACCTGCAGGCTGCGCGTGCCCAGGGCGTTGCGCAGGCTCAGGGTGTCGCCTGGGCGAATTTCTTTGGCGGGCTTGGCCATACTGCCATTGACCTGTACGCGGCCTTTGTCGATGTCGTCGGTGGCCAGCGAGCGGGTTTTGTAAAAACGCGCGGCCCACAGCCATTTGTCCAGGCGCATGCTGGCCGGTGGCGCTGTGCTCATAGGGCGTTTTTACTGCGCAGCGCCCAGGGCCAGGGCCGCACTGCGTTGGGCGCCCAGCGCAGCAGGGTCGGCGGGGCTTTGCAGTGGCCAGCCGCCCATGTGCTGGCTGGCAATGGCGGCCAGGGCGCTGACCCACTCGGCGCTGTCGTTCACGCAGGGAATGTAGCTAAAGCTTTTGCCGCCCGCGTGCAAAAAGGCCTCGCGCGCTTCCATCGAAATTTCTTCCAACGTCTCCAAGCAGTCGCTGCTAAAGCCGGGGCAGACCAGGTCTACGCTTTGCAGGCCTTGCTGGGCCAGGGCCACCAGGGTCGGCTCGGTGTAGGGCTCTAGCCATTTGGCTTTGCCAAAGCGCGACTGAAAGGTCAGCTGCCACTGCTCCTTGGCAAGGCCCAGCTCGGTAGCCAGGAGGCGGGCGGTTTTATGGCATTCGCAGTGGTACATGTCGCCCAGGTGCAGGGTACGCTCGGGCACGCCATGAAAGCTCATCACCAGTTTGTCGGCCCGGCCATGCTCTTGCCAATGCTGGCGCACGCGTGCCGCCAGGGCGCGGATGTAGCGCACGTCGTCGTGGTAATGGTTGACAAAGCGCAACTCAGGAATGCTGCGCACGGTGGCGGCCCAGGCGTAGACCGCGTCCCATAGGCTGGCGGTGGTGGTGGCGCTGTACTGCGGGTAGGCGGGCAGCAGCAAAATGCGCGTGGCACCGGCGGCTTTGAGCACGTTCAATTCGCTGTCAATCGACGGGTTGCCGTAGCGCATGGCGTAGCGCACCATCACGGCTTGGCCTTGGCTTGAAAAATGGGCTTGCAAAGCCTGCGCTTGCTTGGCCGTCCAGACCTTGAGCGGCGAACCCTCGGGCGTCCATACACTGGCGTATTTGGCGGCCGACTTGGCAGGCCGCACGCGCAAAATAATGCCGTGCAGAATCAGCAGCCACAGCAGCTTGGGGATTTCGACCACGCGGTGGTCGCTTAAAAATTCGGCCAAATAGCGGCGCACCGCAGAGGCCGTGGGCGCGTCGGGCGTGCCCAGGTTGCACAGCAGCACGCCAGTGATGGGCGCTTGGCCGTGGTGGAAGGGCGGTTCGGGTCGGAAGGGGGATTGGAAGAGCATGCGCTATTCTCAGGCAAGCCACCATGAATATCTATGCTCGACCTGCAAAAAATTAAAGCCATCAGTCTGGATCTAGACGACACGCTGTGGCCCATTTGGCCCACCATCGCCCGTGCTGAGGCGGCCCTACTGGCCTGGCTGCAGGCGAATGCACCGGCCACGGCGGCCCAGTTTGCCTCGCCTGCAGCTCTGCGCGCCCTGCGGGTGCACATGGAGCAGGCCCGGCCCGACCTGCAAAGCGACTTGAGCGCGCTGCGCCGTGAGTCGATCCGCCTCGCGCTGACCCGCTCGGGCGAGCCAGCGGCCCTGGCCGAGCCTGCGTTTGAGGTGTTCTTTGCGGCGCGCCAAGCAGTGCAGTTCTATCCCGACGCCTTGCCCGCTTTGCAATGGCTGGCCAGCCGCTACCCGCTGGTGGCAGTGTCCAACGGCAATGCCGACGTGCAGCGCGTGGGGTTGGGGGCCTACTTTCAGGCAGCGCTGAGCGCCCATGGCTTTGGCG
>CANFOR010000256.1 GCA_947448675.1 Betaproteobacteria bacterium | reverse complement strand
TTGGGCTCGACCTGGCCCTGCCCATTGGTGTGTTCACAGGCTTGGCGGTGTTCATACCGTATGTGGGTTTTGGCATGGGTTTGCTGCTGGCGGTGTTGGCGGGGCTGCTGCAATTTGCCTCGTGGAAGGCGCTGGCCATGGTGGCCGTGGTCTACGGCGCGGGCCAGGTACTAGAGGGCTTTTTTCTCACCCCGCGCTTGGTCGGCGAGCGCATTGGCCTGCATCCGCTGGCGGTGATTTTTGCCCTGCTGGCCTTTGGCCAATTGTTTGGTTTTGTCGGTGTGTTGGTGGCCCTGCCCGCCAGCGCCGTGCTGCTGGTAGCCATGCGCCGGGTCAGTAGCAGCTACATGGCCTCTAAGCTCTACACCGGGGCATGAAGTGCTGCAACCCATGAAGCAAATGGCACTCGACATTGGCTTGGCCGGTGGCCCCACGCTCAACAATTTTTGTGCGGGCCCGAATGAGGCTGCGCTGGCGCATTTGCGTTTGGCTGTGCACAGCAGCCTGCGTTCGCCAGTGCCCACCTATTTGTGGGGGCCGCAGGCCAGCGGTAAAAGCCATTTGCTGCACAGTGTGCAAGCAGCGCTGCAAGGGCAGGGCGCACAAGTGGGTTACCTGGGCGCGCAGACCCACGAGCCGCCCGAGTTCAACGAAGCTTGGGTGGCGGTGCTGCTCGACGACGTGCACCTCTACACCGCCGTGCAACAACACGCGGCCTTTAACTGGTTTGTCAACGCCGTGAGTGCGGGCCATGCGCGTTGGGTTTTGGCGGCCGGCGCGCTGCCACCGGCCGACCTGAAGCTGCGCGAAGACCTGCGCACCCGCTTGGGCTGGGGCCATGTGTTTGCCCTGCAAGTGCTGACCGAGCCCGAGCGCCGCGCCGTGCTGCGCCAAGCCGCCGACGCACGCGGTGTGTTTTTGGGCGACGAGGTGATGGACTTCATGCTCAGCCGCTTCTCGCGTGACCTGGGCTCGTTGATGGAGTTGCTAGACCAACTCGACGGCTACGCCCTGCAAACCCAACGCGCCATCACCATCCCGCTCATCAAAGCCATGCTGGAGAGCCAATGAAACCGCATGCGTCCGGCTGCCCGCATTGGAACCTTACCCCACCACATAACCATGCTCCGTCTCGCGCTTTTTGACCTCGACCACACCCTGCTGACCATTGACTCCGACTACGCCTGGGGCGTGTTCACCACGCAAATCGGTTGGACCGACGCGGTGGAATTTGCCCGGCGCAACGAGGAGTTTTACGCCCAGTACAAAGCCGCTCAGCTCGATATTCACGACTATGTGCGCTTTGCCACAGCGGCGCTGTGCCAAGCAGGTGCTACAAAATCAATAGCTGCTCACGCACTGTTTATGAGCTCTGTGGCGCTAAAGGCTATTCACCCCAAGGCGGTGGCGCTGCTTGCGCAGCACCGCGCGGCGGGCGACAGCCTGGTCATCGTCACGGCGACCAACGAGTTCGTCACCCGGCCGATTGCCGACGCTTTGGGCGTCAGCGAGCTCTTGGCCGTGGAGCTGGAGCGCGATGACGCGCCTGGCGGCACGGGCTGGTTTACCGGTAACATTTTGGGTGTGCCCTCGGCGCGCGAGGGCAAAGTCACGCGGGTCGAGCAATGGCTGGCCGCGCGCGGTTTGGGCTGGGTTGACGCCGAAATCACCTTTTACAGCGACTCCATCAACGACCTGCCTTTGCTTGAAAAAGTGCAGCACCCGGTGGCCACCAACCCCGACGAGGCGCTGCGCGCCATCGCCCAAGCGCGCGGCTGGCGCATACTAGAGCTGTTCGAGAAAGCTTAAGAATGCTCTGCGCAAGGCCCCGCGAAGGCCTATTTCACCAAGAAACATGATCAAAAAATTTATCGATAAGTTGCTGGGCAAACCAGCCGCGCGGGCCAAAGCCAAATTTGGCAAACGCGAAGAGATTCCTGCCCAGGTGCATGGCATCGACCCGGCCTTGGTAGATGAGCGGGCCCTTAGTGTGGTGCGCGACTTGAAGCAGGCTGGGTTTGAGGCCTACATCGTCGGCGGCGCGGTGCGCGACCTGCTCTTGGGCCTGCGCCCCAAAGACTTCGACGTGGCCACCAATGCCACACCCGAGCAGGTCAAGGGTGTGTTCCGTCGCGCCTTCATCATTGGGCGGCGCTTTCGCATCGTGCACGTGGTGTTTGGCCGGGGGCGGCAAGACCGGGGTTTGTCGGAGGTGATCGAGGTCTCGACCTTCCGCGCGCATTTAGACAGCGCCGACGCCGAACAGGTCGGCGGTAACGAGCGCGCCAGCAAGGGCGAACTGGCGGGCATGACGCACGCCGTAGACGCCAGTGGCCGGGTGCTGCGCGACAACGTCTGGGGCCCGCAGCACGAAGACGCCGCGCGGCGCGACTTCACCGTCAACGCCATGTACTACGACCCGCAGGCCCAGTTGGTGGTGGACTACCACGGCGGCTTGAAAGACGCGCAGAAAAAACTGCTGCGCATGATCGGCGACCCGGCCACCCGCTACCGCGAAGACCCGGTGCGCATCATCCGCGCCGTGCGTTTCGCGGCTAAATTGGCCAAGCTGGGCTTCAAACTCGAGGCCAAAACCGCCGCACCCTTGGTGGAATGCAAAGCTTTGTTGGCCGACGTGCCGCAAAGCCGCTTGTTCGACGAGATGCTCAAGCTTTTGCAAACCGGCCACGCCATTGCCACCATTGAGCAGCTCAAATTCTTGGGCCTGGCCAAGGGCATCTACCCATTGCTCGACGTGGTGGTGGACTGCGCCGACCAGCCCTTTGTGCACGCCGCCCTGGCCGATACCGACCGCCGCGTCGGCGAGGGCAAACTGGTGGCCCCGAGCTTCTTGCTGGCCAGCGTTTTGTGGGCCGATGTGCGCGACGGCTGGGCCCAGCGCCAGGCCCAGCGGCAAAACCCCTTCCCGGCCCTGCAAGACGCGGTAGACGACGTGTTCAACGCCCGCATTGGCGACGTGTCGGGCCGCGGCAAGCTAGGCGCCGACATGCGCGAGATTTGGATGATGCAGCCGCGCTTTGAAAAGCGCACCGGCTCCTCGCCCTTTAGCTTGGTCGACCAAGCGCGCTTTCGGGCGGGTTTTGACTTTTTGCGCCTGCGCGCCGACGCCGGCGAGGTGCCCGACGAACTGGCCACTTGGTGGGAAGAGTTCTCGCTGGTGGACGACTCTGCCCGCGAAGACCTGGTGCGCCAACTGCGCGAAGAACAACGCGAAGGGCAGCGCCAGCAGCCGCGCGTGGTGCGCACCGTGCGCGTGGCTGCGCCCGCCGCCGACCCGCGCTTTCCTAAGCCTGCGCCACAGCGCGGCGCAGGGCCGGGCGAAGCTGCTGAAGATGCTCACGAAGACGGCCAAGAACACGCGCAACAGCCCACACAAGACGAGGGCGCAGACGCCCCACGCAAACGCCGCCGTCGCCGCCGCAAGCCCACCGGTGCAGACGCGGGTACGGGCGCGGGCAGCTCGGATGCTGCTGCGGACTGAGCCTGTACAAGCCTTCGTGGCCCTAGGTGCCAACCTGGGCGACGCGGCGCAAACCTTGCGCCACACCCTGCAGGCCCTGGCCGCTTTGCCGGGCAGCACGCTGGGCC
>CANFOR010000255.1 GCA_947448675.1 Betaproteobacteria bacterium | reverse complement strand
CTACCGCCCTTGGCGCAGCTCGGTGGCCGTGGGCGTAGACGTCAACCACGTCTACCAGCGCGGCTTTAACCAAGACTTTAGCCTGCTGGCTGCTAGCGTGGGCAAGGGCTACAGCGTCAACACCGGGCACGCCACTTTGTATTGGGACACCGGCTGGAACGGCGTACAAACCAAAATTATGGCGGGCCGCTATTTGGCCGGTGACCGCGGCGTCACCGTAGACTTTAGCCGCAGCTTTGGCAACGCCGTCACCATGGGGGCTTACTTCACCAAAACCAATGTGTCTGCCGCCCAGTTTGGCGAAGGCAGCTTTGACAAAGGCGTGTATGTGCGCATTCCCTTTGACGCCATGCTCAGCCGCTCTAGCACGCAAATGGCCAACATCGCGTGGTCACCCCTCACGCGTGACGGTGGGGCCCGTCTGCAACGCGCCAATACGCTGATCGACATCACTGCTGCGCGCGACCAAAACGCCTTTGCATGGCACAGCCCCGCAAGCAACAGCCCTAGCGGCAACCCCGCCACCAACCCCGCCACGACTGCCCCCGTTTTCACCACCAGCAGCCCCGCCCCCAGCGACTTGGTCTCCACCGCTGGCGCAGCCCTCGGCACGCTGGGCACGATCGGCAGCACCCTGGCCCAGCAAGTGGTGCAAGAGCCTTCTGCAAGCAGCTGGCTGTGGGCGGGCAGCGCCGTGCTGGGCGCGGCCCTGCTCGACAAGCGGGTCGACCGCTTTGCCCAAAACCACCAAACTGGTTGGGTACAGCAAACTGCCAAGGCCAGCAAGGCGCTGCCCTGGGTCATCATGGGCGGCACCGGCTTGGCCGCCACCGGTCTGTTTGGCAAAGACGAGTCCGCCACCGCCTACACCGCCGTGCAAGCCGCCAGCCTGGCCCTGCTGGGCAACACCGCCCTGCGCTACGCCATAGGCCGGGCCCGGCCCGACCAAAACCTGGGCAACAGCAGCTTTAGCGGCTTTAGCAACGGCGCCACCGGCTCAGGCTTTCCGTCGAACCACGCTGTAGGTACCTTTGCCCTGGTCACCCCCTTTGCCCAGCGCTACGACATGCCCTGGCTCTACGGCCTGGCCGGTGCCGTGAGCATGGGCCGCGTCATGCAGCGCCAGCATTGGCTGTCTGACGTAGTGGCAGGCGGCTTAGTGGGCTATGCCAGCGGCTCTTTCATGCTGGAGCAGCAAAACGCCCGCGCGGGTAAGGCGCAGGTGATGGTGGGGCCGGGTTCTGTAACGGCTCGTTGGACTTATTAACACGCACTAGATTTGTGAACCTATGAACTTTCTATCCCTCATTGGCCGCGACCAAGCCCTGTTTGACGCCGACCTGCAAACCCATGCACAGCAGCTGTCTAGCATCGTCAGCAGCTCGCGCTTTTTGGTCATTGGTGGCGCGGGCACCATCGGCCAAGCCGTCACCCGCGAGATTTTTAAACGCAACCCGCGTGCCCTGCATGTGGTGGACATTAGCGAGAACAATATGGTCGAGCTGGTGCGCGACATTCGCAGCACCATGGGCTACACAGACGGCGACTTTCGTACCTTTGCCATCGACTGCGGTGGCCTGGAGTTTGAAGCCCTGATGGCCGCGGAAGGCCCCTATGACTACGTGTTTAACCTCTCAGCCCTGAAGCATGTGCGCAGCGAGAAAGATCCTTTCACGCTCATGCGCTTGCTAGAGGTGAACATCTTCAACACCATAAAAACCTTGCGCTTGGCGCAGGCCGCAGGTGCAAAAAAATACTTTTGCGTTTCAACCGACAAAGCCGCCAACCCCGTCAACATGATGGGCGCGAGCAAACGCATTATGGAAATGTTTTTAATGCGCGAAAGCCTGGGCCAGCCCATATCTACTGCCCGCTTTGCCAATGTGGCGTTTTCAGACGGCTCTTTGTTGCACGGCTTTAACCAACGCTTTGCCAAACGCCAACCCTTCTCGGCCCCAAACGATGTGCGGCGCTATTTTGTCACCCCGCAAGAGTCGGGCGAGCTGTGCCTAATGTCGGGCCTGTTGGGCGATAACCGCGACATTTTCTTCCCCAAACTCAGTGAAAAGCTGCACCTGATTAGCTTTGCCGACATTGCCGTGCGATACCTGCGTGCCCTGGGTTACGAGCCCTATGAATGCACCACCGAAGACGAAGCCCGCGAGCGCACCGAAGAACTCATCACCAAAAAACAATGGCCTTGCTACTTTTTTAAAAGCGACACCACCGGCGAAAAAGACTTTGAAGAGTTTTTTACCGCCCAAGAAGACTTAGACATGCAACGCTTGCAAGGCATTGGCGTCATACGCAACCCCGCCGCGTTTAACAGCGCCCAACTCGACGCCTTTAGCCAAGGCGTGGTAGCCCTGCGTGCCAAAGGTCGCTGGAGTAAAGACGAGATCGTGGCGCTCTTCTTTGGCCTGCTGCCCGAGTTTGCACACAAAGAAACCGGCAAATACCTCGACCAACGGATGTAAACATGCAACGTTTTTTTGACATTATTTTCTCTAGCCTGGCCCTGCTACTGCTGTCCCCGCTCTTGCTGCCCATAGCCTTGTTGCTGCGTTTAACCGGCGAAGGCGAAATATTTTTCTTGCAAGAGCGCATTGGCCAAGGTGGACACATATTCAAGCTCTACAAATTTGCCACTATGCTCAAAAACAGCCCCAATGTGGGCACTGGCACCGTCACCGTGAAGAGCGACCCACGCATCTTGCCCGCAGGCAAGTTTTTGCGCAAAACCAAAATCAACGAGCTGCCCCAGCTGCTGAATATTTGGTTTGGCCACATGAGCGTCATCGGCCCACGCCCGCTCACCCGCCAAACCTTTGGTGCCTACACCCCGGCCATACAAAGCACCATTACCCAGGTGCGGCCCGGTTTGTCGGGCGTAGGGTCTATTATTTTCAGGGGTGAAGAAGACATCTTGGCCGGAGCCGCCAGCTCGGTGACCTATTACAACCAGGTCATCGCGCCCTACAAAGGCGCGCTGGAAGAGTGGTATGTGGCCCACCAGGGCCTGCGCACCTACTTTGCTGCCATTGTGGCTACGGCCTGGGTGGTGGCTTTTCCCGCTTCACAGTGGGCGTGGCGTGTATTTCAAAACCTGCCAGTACCGCCAGCCGAATTGGCTGGGGCATTGAACTACCCCACCTGAACTTTTGGGCTCCCCAAAACGTCGTTTAGCCAGCCCTGCAAAGAATAGGTTTCATACAGCGCTTGAGGCAGTGCTTGGTAGGGCGTGCTAAAAAAAGCATCTGGAATCTGTGGGGCGCTGTGCCGGTCGATTACCAAGATGTTTTCAGGCCGGTAAAAGTTGGTCGCTTTGACCATGGCATTGGTGGTGATCAATTTCTTTTGTGCCCCAATGGTTTCGCAAGTGCGCATGGTCAAGCCCGTTTGCCCGGGGTGCTCAATGTCCAGCACCGCTAAAGAACTAAAAAACACCTTTTGTACCTGTGCCTTGGGCATGGGCTCAAAAGTAAAGGCATCTTGTGCCACGCCCTTGTAGGCGGCGTTGCCCAATTTATGCACCCAATACACCCAGGGCGCTTGCAGATACAGATACTTAAAAAATTTGGTGTTGGGGGGCAACGCAGCTTCTACGTTTTGCACAATG
>CANFOR010000254.1 GCA_947448675.1 Betaproteobacteria bacterium | reverse complement strand
GTCAATTTTGGTGCGCTTCAAGGGCCAAATGCAGCCCGGTGTGACCCTGCGCGACCTGGTGCATGCCATTCCCTACTACGCCATCAAGCAAGGACTGCTCACCGTGGCCAAGCAGGGCAAGATCAACGAGTTCTCGGGCCGTATTTTGGAGATCGAAGGCCTGCCCAATTTGAAAGTGGAGCAAGCCTTTGAACTCTCCGACGCCTCCGCCGAGCGCTCGGCAGCGGGCTGCACCGTCAAGCTCAACCCCGAGCCGATCAAAGAGTACTTGAACAGCAACATCGTGCTGATGAAAAACATGATCGCCGAGGGCTATGCCGACAAGCGCAGCCTGGAGCGCCGCATCAAGGCCGTCGAGGCCTGGCTGGCCAAGCCCGAGCTGTTAGAGGCCGACAAAGACGCCGAATACGCCCACGTGATCGAGATCGACCTGAACGACTTGCACGAGCCCGTGCTCTGCTGCCCCAATGACCCGGACGACGCCAAGCTGCTCAGCCAGGTGGCAGGCACCAAGATCGACGAAGTCTTCATCGGCTCGTGCATGACCAACATCGGCCACTTCCGCGCAGCCTCTAAGTTGCTGGAAAACAAGCGCGACATTCCGGTCAAATTGTGGATCGCCCCACCTACCAAGATGGACGCCGCCGAGCTGACCAAAGAAGGCCACTACGGCGTGTTTGGCGCAGCCGGTGCGCGCACCGAAATGCCCGGCTGCAGCCTGTGCATGGGCAACCAAGCCCAGGTGCGCGAAGGCGCTACCGTGGTCAGCACCAGCACCCGCAACTTCCCCAACCGCTTGGGCAAAAACACCAATGTGTTTTTGGCCTCGGCCGAGCTGGCGGCCATTGCCTCCAAGCTGGGCCGCATCCCCACCGTGGCCGAATACCAGGCCGACATGGGCGTCATCAACGCTGACGGCAGCAAAATTTATAAGTACATGAACTTCGATCAGATTGCGGAATACAAAGACGTCGCCGACGCTCTGCCCGCTTAAAACGGCTGGCAGAGCAGCGCTAGCGGCGCTGCGGCTGTGCAAAGCGCAAACCAAAGCGGCCTGAAGGCAACTTCAGGTCGTTTTCCTTTTTTTTGCTATCTATTTTGTAGCTATCTACGCAGTACTGGCGGGCGTTTTTGGCATTTTTACTCTCCAAATCACATCTCCGTTTCTAAATCCGGAATGCGATTAAAGGCAATGCGCATGGGTGCGTGGTCTAGCGATTCGTGGGCAGTGGCGAAGTAGAGCGCGTTCTTGCCTTGGCTTTTGTTGATGGCGTCTACGGCGGCCAGCAGGCGCTGGCTGCTGCGCTGCATGGGGGCGTTTTGCAGCTGGGCCGATGCCAATGCTGGCGCAGCCTTGTGGGTGGCGGGTGCGTAGTCTTCGTCAAACAGGCTGGGGGTGTGCACAGCGGCGGGCACCAGGCCGTGCAGCACCATGCCCACCCCTTGGGGGTGTCGCAGTTGGCACAGGCCGCTGCGCCACAGTGTGTCGAGCGTGTGCAGCAAAAAAGCGGTGTGCTGGGTTTCGCCAAAACGGATGTCGCGCTGGCCGCTGTGCGTAGCGGGCGCGGCGCTGCGGTAGCGTGGGTCACTGCGCACGTGTACGCTCATGCCGGTGGCGTAGAGCTGTTGTTTGCGCAGGCGCATGGCGGCTTTTTGCGTTAGGCGGTTGAGCACGCCAAAGGCGCCGTCGGGGTAGCGCAGGGCAGGCGGCAAAATGTGTGAGTGGCCCAGGCTGCGCGCCACCGAGACGCGCGGCGCGTACCACTGGCCGCGCAGTTTGTCGTACATCTCGTCGCCCGCCACGCCGCCCCACACGGTGTGCAGCACGTCGCGTGGGGCGCGGTAGAGTTGCTCGATGCTATGAATACCGCAGCGGTTCAGCCGCACCAACATGTTGTGGCCAATGCCATTGATGGCCTGCAGTTGGAGGTGAAACAATGCCTGCGGCAGTGCCTGCATTTCCAGAATGACCAAGCCATTGGGTTTTAGCATGTCAGAGGCCAGCTTGGCCAGCAAGGTGTTGGGCGCGACGCCAATGCTGGTGTGCAATTGGTCGCCCACGGTGCGCAAAATCTCTTTCTTCACGGCCTGTGCCAGGGCGGTAGCTTTCTCGCGCGTGCGCCAGCGCGTAGGCAGCTCGCACTCCATCTCGTCGATGCTCATCACTTGGCGCACCGGCACGATGCGGTCTACCGCCGCCACGGCCAGCTGGTGGTAGTGCACGTAGAGCGCGTGCTGCGCCTCGATGATGACGATGCCAGGGCAGAGCTTGCGCGCATCGCGCACCAGGGTGCCGGTTTTGACGCCAAAGCGCTTGGCCTCGTAGCTGGCGGCAATGCAGCAGGTGGTCTCGGCCATGACGGGCACCACGCCCACTGGCTTGCCACGCAGGCGCGGGTCAACCTGCTGCTGTACCGAGGCAAAGTATGAGTTGAAGTCGACAAAAAAACTGCGCAGGGGCAACATAATTTCAATACTGTACAAATACACAGTCGATTCGAGTGTACGCTTCATGCACAAGGAGTGCAAGCCATGCCCAGTGCTACCGAAACTGTGATCCGCAACACCGTTGCCAAAGGCATCATGAAGGTGGCGGCTTTTAACCGCAACCGCCTACCTGCGCCTGCGCAAGCGCACCCGTATTTGTCGGGCATCCATCAGCCGATGGAACACGAGCTCACGCTGGAAAATTTGCCCGTGCAAGGAAGCATTCCACGCGAGCTGAGTGGCCGCTACCTGCGCATTGGCCCCAACCCGGTACAGCCGCCCAACCCTGCCGCCTACCACTGGTTTACAGGAGACGGCATGGTGCACGGCCTGCGTTTGCAGGGTGGGCAAGCGCAGTGGTACCGCAACCGCTGGATTCGCTCCAAAGCGGTGAGCGCGGCCTTGGGCGAAGCCCCTGCGATTGGCCCACGCCATGGTGGCACCGACACCGTCAACACCAATGTGCTGGGCCATGCGGGCAAAATTTGGGCTCTGGTGGAGGCTGGTGGCTACCCGGTGGAGCTCAGCGCCGAGCTGGGCACCGTGGCGCACAACCCCTTTGAAGGCACGCTCCAAGGCTCGTTCAGCGCGCACCCGCATTTAGACCCGCTCACCGGCGAGATGCACGCGATTTGCTACTTTGGCCAAGACACCCACACCATTCGCCACGTGGTGGTGGGCCAGGACGGCAAGGTGCGCCGCGAGGAGCCCATTGCCGTGCAGCACGGTCCCAGCATCCACGACTGCGCTATCACCCAACGCTATGTGTTGGTGTTTGACTTGCCGGTGACCTTTTCGATGAAAAGCCTGCTGGCGGGCCAGCCCTTTCCCTACAGCTGGAACCCACAGCACCGCGCCCGCGTGGGCTTGCTGCCGCGCGAGGGCACGCAGGCCGACATCATTTGGTGCGATGTTTCGCCCTGCTATGTGTTCCACCCCTGCAATGCTTATGAAACGCCCGATGGAAAAGTGGTGGTGGATGTGGCCGCGCACGACAGCATGTTTGCCCACAGCGTGCAGGGGCCTGATTCACACACCACCACCTTCGAGCGCTGGACCATCGACCCGACTGCGCGCCATGTGGAACGCAGCGTGATCGACGCAGCGGCGCAAGAGTTCCCGCGTTGCGACGAGCGCCGCTTGGGCCAGCCCTACCGCTATGCCTACACCATGCCGCTGGCCGTTGAGCGAAGCGCTTTTGTCTCGC
>CANFOR010000253.1 GCA_947448675.1 Betaproteobacteria bacterium | reverse complement strand
TGTTCACCGTGTAGGGCATCGTGGGGTTGGTGGAGCTGGGCAGGAAGTTGTCTTGTCCCACCACGCGCAGGATGTCGGGTGCGTGGCCGCCGCCCGCGCCTTCGGTGTGGAAGGCGCACAGGCCACGCCCTTTGGTGGCCGCAATGGTGTCTTCGACAAAACCACTCTCGTTGAGCGTGTCGGAGTGGATGGCCACTTGAATGTCCAGCTCGTCGGCTACGTCCAGGCAGTTGCTGATGGCTGCTGGCGTGGTGCCCCAGTCTTCGTGCAGCTTGAGACCAATCGCGCCCGCTTGCACCTGCTCGCGCAGCGCGCCGGGCAGCGCGGCATTGCCCTTGCCCATAAAGCCCAGGTTCATGGGGAAGGCGTCTGCCGCTTGCAGCATGCGCTCCATGTGCCAAGGGCCAGGCGTGCAGGTAGTGGCAAAGGTGCCGGTAGCCGGGCCGGTGCCGCCGCCAAACATGGTGGTGATGCCACTGGCCAGCGCCTCTTCAATCTGCTGCGGGCAAATGAAGTGGATATGCGTGTCGATGCCACCTGCGGTGACGATGTTGCCTTCGCACGAAATCACCTCGGTGCCAGGGCCAATGATGATGTCAACGCCTGGTTGCACGTCGGGGTTGCCCGCTTTGCCAATGGCCACTATGCGCCCGCCCTTGAGGCCAATGTCGCCCTTGACGATGCCCCAGTGGTCGATGATGAGCGCATTGGTCATCACCGTGTCTACCGCGCCTGCGGCGCGGGTACGTTGGCTCTGCGCCATGCCGTCGCGGATGGTCTTGCCGCCGCCAAACTTCACCTCTTCGCCATAGCTGCCGGCGCGCAGGGTGTAGTCGGCTTCGACTTCAACCACCAAGTCGGTGTCGGCCAAGCGAACCCGGTCGCCCGTGGTGGGCCCAAACATTTCCGCGTAGGCGCGGCGCCCGATACTGGCCATCAGTATGCTCCCTGGGCGCTGCTGTCAAGGTGCCCATTTACCAAACCACGAAAACCGTAGACCTTGCGCTCGCCGGCGAATTCCACCAGTTCAACGGTGCGCTGCTGGCCCGGCTCGAAGCGCACCGCCGTGCCCGAAGCGATGTTCAGGCGCATGCCCTGCGCAGCGGCACGGTCAAAACTCAGCGCGGCATTGGTTTCGGCAAAGTGGTAGTGCGAGCCGACCTGGATGGGCCGGTCGGCGCTGTTTTGCACCACAACGGTGGCGCTGCGTCGCCCTGTGTTGAGCGCGTGTTCGCCAGCGTCGGTCAAAATTTCTCCGGGATGCATAGCTTACCTTTGGATGTTGTACTGCTATAAAAAAAGTAGCTGTCTACGCAATGAATACGGGCGTTTCAGGCCATTTGTGCTATTAAATTCAAGCCTAAAATGGCAATGCAAGCCCCCAGCAAACGCGGCAGCCAAGTGCCCGAGCGGCGCAGCGCCCAGCCTACGGCCATGCCGCTGCCGTGCAGCATCACGGTGGCGCAGAGCATGCCTGCAAGCATGGGCACGGCATGCCCGCTGCGCAAGAGCTCCTGGCCATGCGCCAAGCCGTGAAAGAGCGCAAACCCGCCCACCAGTGTGAAGGCCGGCATTGCACCCAGGTGCAGTCGGGTAGCGACCAGCAGGCCCAGCACCAGCACAGAAGCTGCCACCATGGGTTCGACGGCGGGTAGTGCCAACCCTGCCAAACCCATGAGCGCGCCGCACAGCAGCATGAAGGCAAAGCCCAGGGGTGCCCAGAGCAAGTCGGGCCCGGCGCGGCGCGCGGCCAGCGCGCTCCACAAGCCTACAGCCAGCATGGCCGCCAGGTGATCGGCGCCTTGCAAGGGGTGCACAAAGCCCGCTAAAAAATGATGGTGTCCACCGCCGTCTGCACCGACATGGGCTCTGGCGGCCAAGGGCAGGGCGCTGAACAACACAGCGCCTAGCGCGGCTGCGCTGCGCACAGAACATGGGGAGTTAAAAGTCATCTTCACGGTTTTCTCCTGGGTGATTTTTGGGTGATGCAAGGTGTTCGATGCTCAAATGGTTGGCGCGGTTTAGACAATCGGTTGGTGCACGGTGACCAGCTTGGTGCCGTCGGGGAAGCTGGCCTCGACCTGGATGTCGGGGATCATTTCGGCAATGCCGTCCATCACGTCGGCGCGGGTCAGCACTGCGCGCCCCGCACTCATGAGCTGGGCCACGCTTTTGCCGTCGCGGGCACCTTCCATGACCGCAGCACTAATAAGGGCCACGGCTTCAGGGTAATTGAGCTTGAGCCCACGCGCCTTGCGCCGTTCTGCCAGCAAGGCAGCGGTGAAGATGAGCAGCTTGTCTTTTTCGCGTGGGGTCAGTTCCATAGGTTCGTCTCTTGTGGTGCGATGGCGTGCCTGCATTGTGTCGCAAGTTGCGGGCCTGTGCCCTGCAAAGGCTGCGCACCAACTCCGATCAGCTTTCGCCGTGCAAACCCTGGTGTGTGAGCACTCTTGGTGCGCTATGCGCTGTTGGCATGCACCAAGAAGAACGCTTTTCAACTGTCATTTATACAAAGGACATGGCACGGCGCTTGCGTTAACTCAAGCTGATCTATCTCGATCAATTCACTAATATATTTTTTGGAGTGCACTTATGAATCGTCGTGGTCATTTGAAATCCGTTGCTGCAACAGTGGCCTTGATGGGCTTGTCCATCATTCCTGCGCACGCTGCAGACACTATCAAGGTGGGTGTGTTGCACAGTTTGTCGGGCACCATGGCCATCTCTGAAACTGTGTTGAAAGACACGGTGCTCATGGCCATTGACGAGATCAATGCCAAGGGTGGCGTACTGGGCAAAAAACTCGAAGCCGTAGTGGTAGACCCGGCTTCTAATTGGCCTTTGTTTGCTGAAAAAACCAAGCAATTGCTCGGCCAAGACAAGGTCTCGGTCATCTTCGGTTGCTGGACCAGCGTGAGCCGCAAGTCGGTGCTGCCCGTGGTGGAAGAAATGAACGGCCTGCTGTTCTACCCCGTGCAGTACGAGGGCGAAGAGCTGTCTAAAAACGTGTTCTACACGGGCGCTGCCCCCAACCAGCAAGCCATTCCTGCGGTGGACTACTTGATGAGCAAAGAAGGCGGCGGTGCCAAGCGGTGGGTGCTCTTGGGCACCGACTACGTCTACCCCCGCACCACCAACAAAATTTTGCGCGCTTACCTCAAAAGCAAGGGCGTGAAAGAGTCGGACATCGACGAGAAGTACACCCCCTTTGGCCATAGCGACTACCAAACCATCGTGGCCGATGTGAAGAAGTTCTCGCAAGGCGGCAAAACTGCCGTTGTCTCGACCATCAACGGTGACTCTAACGTGCCCTTCTACAAAGAACTCGGTAACGCCGGTCTGAAGGCCAAAGACGTTCCCGTGGTGGCTTTCTCGGTAGGTGAAGAAGAGCTGCGCGGCGTGGACACCAAGCCGCTGGTGGGCCACTTGGCTGCATGGAACTACTTCATGTCGATCAAGAACCCCACCAATACCGCTTTCATCAAGCAGTGGAGCGACTACGCCAAGGCCAAGAAATTGCCCGGCGCAGACAAGCCTTTGACCAATGACCCAATGGAGGCCACCTACATCGGCATCCATATGTGGAAGCAAGCCGTTGAGAAGGCCAAGTCCACCGACGTAGACAAAGTGATTGCAGCTATGGCGGGCCAAACCTTCAAAGCACCGAGTGGTATTACCTCGATGATGGACCCTAAAAACCACC
>CANFOR010000252.1 GCA_947448675.1 Betaproteobacteria bacterium | reverse complement strand
ATGACGCCGCCCAAGGCCACCGAACTCACGGCCTTCAAAGCGCGCGGCGGCAAGCTCATGGTCTACCACGGCAACAGCGACCCGGTGTTCTCGGTGAATGACAGCATCCACTGGTACGAAGGCCTGCGCAAAAACCATGGCGGCGACGCCAGCAGCTTTGCGCGCCTGTACACCGTACCGGGGATGACGCACTGCTCGGGCGGCCCCAGCACCGACCAATTTGACGCGCTCAGCGCCTTGGTCAATTGGGTCGAAAAAGGCCAGGCACCCAGCATGGTGGCCAGTGCCCGCCCGGGGGCCAACCCCGATGTGCCCGCTAGTTGGTCAAGCGATGGCAAAGCCCGCACCCGGCCCCTGTGCGCCTACCCACAGCAAGTGCGCTACAGCGGCGCGGGTGATGTGAACGACGCTAAAAATTTCTCTTGCCAGTAAATACCACTAAGCCCGTAGCCAAAACGCGGCCTGCAGCCTCGGTGCAGGCCGTGGACAGCCGCTTTTTAGAAAGCATGCTGGGCTACAACGCGCGCCGTGCTTCTTTGGTCATCCTCGGGCATTTTGTCGAAGGCATGGCCGATTTTGCGCTGGGGCCGGTGGACTTTTCGGTGCTCTCCTTGGTGCGGCACAACCCCGGCATTACTTCGCGGCAATTGTGCGCGGCGCTGAGCATCTTGCCGCCCAATGTGGTGGGCTTGGTCAGTGCGCTCGAACAACGCGGCTTGCTCAAGCGCAAACCGCATCCGCACGATGGGCGGGCCGTCGGTCTGCACCTGAGCGCTGCGGGCGAAACGCTTACCAAGGCCGCTGAAGCCAAGGCCGAAGCATTGGAAAACGAAGCTGCAGCCAATTTGAACGCCAGTGATAGGAAAACCCTCATGCGTTTGTTGCAAAAAGTCTACCTTTAATGCCAATATTTAACTGCCAACAGGCCATTGGCCGCTTGCGCAATGCGTTGGCAGCTATTAAACTTGTAGCAAAAGAGTTTTTCGGTTATATTCAATATCTACTTGCCGAGCCTAGTTCTATCGACTTACACTGTTTTGTCATAAAGTTCAGCGGCCAGTTTCACTAATTTTGCACCGAGGAGAGACCCCTTCATGAGTTCCAAAGAAAACGCTGCCACCAGCCAGTTGCTGGCCCTGCTCGAATCGCGCTACGCCATGCGCGTCATGTGGGCGCTCAAAGACGGTCATGCGCAAACCTTTCGCTTGCTGCAAGACAGCGTGGGCGGCATCACCCCCAACACCCTGAACACCCGCATTAAAGAGCTGCGCAGTGCTGGTTTGGTCAACCATGGCGGTGAAGGCTACAGCGCCACCACTTCGGGCCTGGACTTGCTCAAGCGTTTGGCCGAAGTGCAAGGTTTCGCCGTCAAGTGGGCTGCCAGCCAAGCCAAGAAAAAGTAAGCCGCAGGGGCCGGGCTGCTGGCATAATCGCAGCCCATGATTACCACACCTTCTGGCCTCCAATACCTCGACACCACCCCCGGCACTGGCGCTACCGCCACCCCCGGGCAACATGTGCATGTGCACTACACCGGCTGGCTCTACCAAGACGGCGTGCAAGGCGCCAAGTTCGACTCTAGCCTCGACCGCAACGACCCATTCGCCTTCTCGCTCGGCGCGGGCATGGTCATCAAGGGTTGGGACGAAGGCGTAGCGGGCATGCAAATCGGTGGCAAACGAACTCTGATCATTCCGCCCGCACTGGGCTATGGCGCGCGTGGCGCTGGCGGCGTGATTCCGCCCAACGCTACGCTCAAGTTCGACGTCGAACTACTCGACGCGCACTAAGCTGCCGCAGAACTTGGCCCGGCGCCAAGTTCTTAAAAATTTTTGCCCGCAGCGGCTTGAAATGCCGCTAGGCACCCCAAGCTGTTGCCCGAAATCTTCTATCCAGCGCACAGCATGACCGAACCTACCCACCCAGAACACCCCGCATCCCCTGCCGCCGCGCCTCTGCCCGGTGGCATTCCTGCAGACGCCTCGCCCGAGGAGCGCGAAGCTGCCGAAGCCGCCAATGCGGTGGATGCCCAGGCGCAATTGGCCGAAGCCTTGGCCCAAGTAGCCCTGCTCACGGCCAAAAATTCAGACCTGAACGACCAGTACCTGCGCGGCCAAGCCGAGGTGCAAAACGCCCGCCGCCGCGCCGACGAAGACGTGTCGAAGGCGCGCAAATTTGCGGTCGAAGGCTTTGCCGACAGCTTGCTGCCCGTCATCGACAGCCTAGAGGCTGGCCTGGCCCACCAAGACGCCACGCCCGAGCAAATCCGCGAAGGCGCGAGCGCTACTTTGCGCCAACTCAAGAGCGCACTGGAGCGCAACAAAGTGCTAGAGATCAACCCCGCCAGCGGCACCAAGTTTGATCCGCACCAGCACCAGGCCATCTCGGTAGTGCCTGCCGAGCAAGAGGCCAACACGGTGGTCACTGTGCTGCAAAAGGGCTTCACCATTTCGGAGCGGGTGCTGCGCCCGGCCTTGGTGACGGTGACGGCACCGAAATAAGGCGCTTGCAAAAGCGCCGTTAAACCCCATTTTTATTTCATCGCAATTTTTAGCAACCTCACATCTGCGGAGCAAACACCATGGCAAAAATCATCGGCATCGACCTGGGCACCACCAACTCTTGCGTCTCCATCATGGAGGGCAACACCACCAAGGTGATTGAAAACTCGGAAGGCGCGCGCACCACGCCGTCTATCGTGGCTTACCAAGAAGACGGCGAAGTGCTGGTCGGCGCATCGGCCAAGCGCCAAGCCGTCACCAACCCGCGCAATACCCTGTACGCCATCAAGCGTTTGATCGGCCGCAAGTTCACCGAAAAAGAAGTGCAAAAAGACATCGACCTGATGCCCTACAGCATCGTGGCCGCCGACAACGGCGACGCTTGGGTTGAAGTGCGCGGCAAAAAAATCTCGGCCCAACAAGTCTCGGCTGACATTCTGCGCAAGATGAAGAAGACCGCTGAAGACTACCTGGGCGAGGAAGTGACCGAGGCCGTCATCACCGTGCCCGCTTACTTTAACGACGCGCAGCGCCAAGCCACCAAAGACGCGGGCCGCATTGCGGGCCTCGACGTCAAGCGCATCATCAACGAACCCACCGCCGCTGCATTGGCTTTTGGCCTGGATAAAAACGAAAAAGGCGACCGCAAAATTGCCGTGTACGACTTGGGCGGTGGCACCTTTGACGTGTCGATCATCGAGATCGCCGACGTGGACGGCGAAAAGCAATTTGAAGTGCTCTCCACCAATGGCGACACCTTCTTGGGCGGCGAAGACTTTGACCAACGCATCATCGACTTCATCATCACCGAGTTCAAGAAAGACCAAGGCGTAGACCTCTCTAAAGATGTGCTGGCCTTGCAGCGTCTGAAAGAAGCCGCTGAAAAAGCCAAGATCGAGCTGTCTTCCAGCGCGGCCACCGACATTAACCTGCCCTACATCACGGCCGACGCCAGCGGCCCCAAGCACCTGAGCATCAAGCTCACCCGCTCCAAGCTCGAAGCCTTGGTCGAAGAGCTGATCGAGCGCACCATTGCGCCTTGCCGCATGGCAATTAAAGACGCTGGCGTTGCAGTGGGCGACATCCATGACGTGATCTTGGTCGGCGGCATGACGCGCATGCCCAAGGTGCAAGACAAAGTGAAAGAGTTCTTTGGCAAAGAGCCACGCAAAGACGTGAACCCCGACGAAGCCGTGGCCGTGGGCGCT
>CANFOR010000251.1 GCA_947448675.1 Betaproteobacteria bacterium | reverse complement strand
TACGTACGTAGCATGCGCCTTAGAGGCTCATTCCAACTCCGCAATCAACTCGATTTCTACGCACGCGCCCTGCGGAATTTGCGCCACGCCAAAGGCGCTGCGGGCGTGGGCACCGCGCGCGCCAAAGACTTGGCCGAGCAGCTCGGAGCAGCCGTTGGTGACGATGTGCTGCTCGGTAAAGTCGGGCGTAGAGTTGACCAAGCTCATCACCTTGACGATGCGTTTGACGCTGTTCAGGTCGCCGCCGTTTTCTGCGCAGGCGGCGTGCAGCGCGGCCATGAGGCTGATGGCGCAGCCGCGTGCGGCGGCTTTGCCTTCTTCCACGCTGATGTTTTTGCCCAGCTGGCCAACCCAGGCCGCACCATCTTTGCGCGCAATATTGCCCGACACAAACACCAGTTTGCCGGTTTGCACAAAGGGTACATAGGCCGCAGCGGGCGTGGCCACGGGGGGCAGGGTGATGCCGAGTTCTTGGAGTTGGGTGTAGATGCTCATGGTGGTGTTCGCTTTCAAAAAATGGATGTGCTATTTTTGCACGTTGTCATTGCCGTTAATGTTGCCCAAGCGCTGGGGGTGGCGGCCAGCATTCTGAGGGGCGACATTCGCTGGGCAGAGTGGGAGCCTACGCGCGGCAATGCGGAAAAGAAGCCTGGTTAAAAATCAGCCAAATCCGCGTGTTGTCTAAGCACCTAAGCCACAAACTGCAGGGCCGCCAGCTGCGCGTACACGCCGCCCTGGGCCACCAAGGCGCTGTGCGTGCCTTGTTCGACGATGCGGCCATGCTCGAGCACCACGATGCGGTCGGCTTTTTGCACGGTGGCCAGGCGGTGCGCAATCACCAGCGTGGTGCGGCCCGCCATGGCCGACTCTAGCGCGGCTTGTACCATGCGTTCGCTCTCGGCGTCGAGCGCGCTGGTGGCTTCGTCGAGCAACAAGATGGGTGGGTTCTTCAAGATGGCGCGGGCAATCGCAATGCGTTGGCGCTGCCCGCCCGACAGGCGCACGCCGCGCTCGCCCAGGTAGGTGTGGTAGCCCTCGGGCAGGGCGCGGATGAACTCGTCGGCAAAGGCGGCTTGGGCGGCGGCCACCACCTCGGCTTCGCTCGCATCGGGCTTGCCGTAGCGGATGTTTTCTAAGGCGCTGCTCGAGAAAATGACGGCGTCTTGCGGGACGATGCCAATGCGCGTGCGCAGGTCGGCCAGCGCCAGGGTGCGAATGTCTTGCCCGTTCAAGCGCACGCTGCCTTGGCCTGCGTCGGGGTCGTAAAACCGCAGCAAGAGTTGAAACACCGTGGTCTTGCCTGCGCCGCTGGCGCCCACCAGGGCTACCGTCTGCCCGGGGGCCACTTGCAGCTTGAAATTGCCCAACGCCGCCGTGCCGGGGCGCGAGGGGTAGTGGAACTCCACTGCTTCAAATTCGATAGCGCTCTGCGCACTGTTGGCGGGCGTTACAGGGCTATTTTGCATTATGTTGGCGGGGTTTTCAGGCGAGGTAATGGGGGAGTGGCTGCCCAGCAGCTCCATCAGCCTCTCGGTCGCGCCCGCAGCGCGCAGCAGGTCGCCATAGACCTCGCCCAGCACCGCAAAGGCGCTGGCCAAGATGATCACGTAGACCACGGTTTGCCCCAATTGCCCGGCAGAAATGTCACCGCGCATCACCGCCTGCGTGCCCTGGTACAGGCCCCAGAGCAGGGCCGCGCTGGTGGCAATGATGATGAAGCCCACCAGCACCGAGCGCGCCGCCGTGCGCCGAATCGCGGTGCGAAAGGCGCTGTCGGTCGATGCGTCAAAGCGCGCCGCTTCGCGTGCCTCGGCGGTGTAGCTTTGCACCACGGGCACGGCGTTGAGCACTTCGGCAGCAATCGCGCTGGAGTCGGCAATGCGGTCTTGGCTGGCGCGCGAGAGGCGCCGCACGCGCCGACCAAACCACACGCTGGGCAGCACGATCAGCACCAACACGCCAAACACCTGCAGCATCACATAGGGGTTAGTCCAAATCAGCACGCCCAATGCGCCAATGCCCATCACCAAATTGCGCAGGCCCATGCTGAGCGAGGAGCCCACCACGGTTTGCACCAGGGTGGTGTCGGCCGTCAGGCGGCTGAGCACTTCGCCGGTTTGTGTGCTCTCAAAAAACTGTGGGCTTTGCTGCAGCACATGGCGGTAGACCGCGTTGCGCAGGTCGGCGGTGACGCGCTCGCCCAGCCAGCTCACCATGTAAAAGCGCGCCGCTGAAAAGCAGCCCAAGGCCACGGCCACGGCAAACAGGGCTACAAAATGCTCGCGCAGGGCCATCAGGCGCTCGCCATGCCCACCAGCGGCCATGCCTTGGTCGATGAGTTGGCGCATGGCCAAGGGGAACAGCAAAGTTGCGCCAGCGGCCAGCACCAAGAACAGCAGGGCCAAGCCAATGCGCCCACGGTAGGGCTTTAAAAACGGCAGCAGGCCCGAGAGCGAGCGCGGCGAGGCTTTGCTGGTTTTGTCTTGCGCGGCGGCAGGAGCGGGGGCGGGCGGGGTGTTTGCAGAAACGGTAGAAGTCATAAACGCAATGGTGAGGCATATCCGGTCATTTCAAGGTAGCCTTGGCCAATTTTTTTGCCTGCGCTGTCAAAGAGTTCGCTCAGGCCTTCCCAGTACAGGCTGCCGGTGGAGTTGCGGCTGTCGAGTTCTTGCGCGTCGAGCACGGCCTTCACGGTGTAGCTGCCCGCCGGCGTTTGCACCTGCCACTCCACCGGGTAGCGCGCTTGGCTGAGTGGGCTGGCCCAGGTGCGCAGCGGTGTGAACACCACTTCGTTGGGGCCAAAAGCCATGCGCTGGCCCGCTGCGTTGCGCCACGAGCCTCCGCTCCACAGGCTGCTGTTGTGCGCCCCATCGTTAGCGTTAGCAGCTATATTTTTTGTAGCTACTAACGCAATATTGGCGGGCATTGCGGGTGGTTTTTGCCGCAGCCTGAAGGCGGTGAGCGCGCTGCCGTCTAACAAATTCATGCCAATCCAGTCCCAGCCCTCGGCCTGCGGGTGCAACATTTCCTCGCTCCATTCGTGGTCGAGCCAGGCCGTGCCGGTCACCGCAAAATTTTGGCCCTGCAGGCGAATGCGGCCCTGGGTTTGCAACTGCGGCTGGCTGTAGTAGTAGCTGGCCTGCTGCTCGCTCGGCCCTTTGCGCGACAGGCCCGCGTCGCCTTGCAGTAGCAGAGCCTGGGTGCTGCGGCATTGCAGTTCGAGCGCGAAGTCGGCTGTTTGCATACGCAGCGCGTAGAGGGCTTGGCCGTGGGCGTCCGTGCGCAGCAGCGACCAGTCGCGCAAGCGCACCGCCGTGTCGCCCTGCGCGGCTTGGGCAATGCCAAAGCCTTGGCGTGCGATGCTTTGCGCATGCCAGAGTTTGCCGCCTTGCACGTCGGTCACAGCGGCGTGCGCAAAGACGAGTTGCTTGGCGGCAAAGGCCGACTGCAGGCCCTGCGTGCCATCGACCCGCGTGCGAAAAAACGTCAGCTGAAAACCAAATGCGCGCGCCCCCGCCTGCAGCGCACCGGTGAGGTACCACCACTCGGTGCGCAGCTCGGGGTGGGCGCCGTGGTCTTGCGGATATTGCAAAGTCTTGCGCGGCAGGGCCAGGGCGCTGGGGCTGGCCAGCAGGGCCAAGGGCGATAGCGCGGCAGTGGTGAAGACGCGGCGGCGCATTACCAATCTTCCTTCACGGCCAAAACGGCGTCGCGGCC
>CANFOR010000250.1 GCA_947448675.1 Betaproteobacteria bacterium | reverse complement strand
GGTGATTCACCGCGACATCAAACCGGCCAATTTGCACCAGGGTGAAGACGGCACCCTGCGCGTGCTCGATTTGGGCGTGGCTTTGAGTGGCCGCGAGTCGCAAGCCATGCGCAGCTTGCATGCGGGTACGCCGAGCTACATCAACCCCGAGCAATGGGGCTTTAGTGCCTTGAGCAGCGAGGCCCCGCAAGAGCTGCCCGATGCGCAGAGTGATTTGTTTGCGCTGGGTGTGTGCCTCTACCAATTGCTGACGCACAAGTTGCCCTTTGGCGAAGTATTGCCCTACCAAGTGGGCCGCTATTTCCGCGACCCCCAAGCGGCGAGCCGCCACAACCCCGAGGTGCCGATTTGGCTCGACCATGTGGTGCTCAAAGCGGTGGCGCGCGACAAGCGCCAGCGCTTTGAAACGGCGGAAGAGTTTTTGTTAGCGCTCGAACGCGGTGCCTCGCGTTCGCTAACCGCGCCAGCACCCTCGCCCTTGCTGCAGCGCGACCCTACGGCGATTTGGAAAATCGTGTTTGCAATGAGCTTGTTGTTTAATTTTTTGCTGGTCTTGTGGTTGCTGTTTTTGCCCAAATAGGCAAGGCGTAGGACTAGCCTGGCCTCGCTGCGCCTTGACTTAAGCAGCGGCCCTGGCCCGACCACCTTTTTCAGCCCAAGTACGGGTCCAGCGGATTTGCATCCAACGCAGCATCACCAGCACCACCAGGGCGCAGACTGCAAAGCCCGCAAAGCCCCAAAAGTAGCTGCCGCTCAGCTGCTTGCTCATGCCCATGGCATTGGGCACCAAGCCGCCGCCCAGGGCGCCGATTTCACCAATCATCGAGCCCGCCACGGCCGTGGCCAGAGGCCAACGCAAAGGCACCAACTGAAACAGCGCGCCATTACCCGCACCCAGGGCCGCAAAGCAGAGCATCAGCAAGAGGGTTGTGCCGACCAGGGAGCCACCAGCCAAGCCGCATAACAGCAAGCTCACCGCCACTACCGCCAGCACGCCTGTGAGCGTGTTCACGCCGCCCCAATGGTCTGACAACCAACCACCAAAGACCCGCACTGCTGCCCCGACAAAGGCCGCCAGCATTGACAATTGCCCCGCCTGCACCTTGCTCACGCCAAATTGGTCGTAGTAGTACGAGGGTAAAAAAGTTGCCAGGCCAATAAAACCGCCAAAGGTGATCGCGTAGATGATGCTAAAAGCCCATCCGTCTTTTTCAAACAGGCAAGCCACATGTTCTTTGAGCGTGGCATGCTTGTCGACGTCGGGCGGCTCTTTGGCCATAAAAATCATGGCCAACATAGGCAGTAGCATGGCCCCGGCGGCAATGCCGTAGACCGACTGCCAACCAAAGCGCTGGGCCAGGGCAGGGGCAACCAAAACTGAGACAGCGGTACCCACATTGCCTGCGCCCACCAAACCCATGGCCAGGCCTTTGTAGCGCGCTGGGAAGGAGCCCGAGCCTAGGCTCAGGGCCACACCAAAACTAGCGCCTGCAATGCCCAGAAGCACGCCCATGGCGAGCAAGCTGTCGTAGGAACTGACGAAGAAGTAGCCGAACAATAGGGCCACCATGATCATGCCCATTTCCACCAGGGTGGCGCTTTTGCGTCCGATGTACTGCGCCAGTACACCCAAGGGGAAGCGCATGAGTGCGCCGGCGAAAATTGGGATCGACAGCATCACTCCTTTTTGGGCGGGCGACAGATGGTATTGCTCGGAAATGAATGGCGCCATAGCGCCATTCATAACCCAAATACAGCAAGAGAAGCTGAAGTAAAAGAAGGCGGCGAACAGCGTGGGCGTGTGCCCCGATTTGAGGAATGTTTTGAATGAACTCACGAGATTGGTGCGTTAAAAATAAAAAAAGAACTTCTACGCACCAGTCAAGCGAAATTCATGCCACTAGTTTTTCCACATGCCCTTGTCTGGTGTACAAAAAGTCGATTACCGCCTTACGATAGTGCAGATACTGGCTGCTCTCGGCCAATTCCACGCGGCTGCGTGGGCGTGTTAATTCAACGTGCAGCACTTCGCCAATCTTGGCCGCTGGCCCATTGGTCATCATCACGATGCGGTCGCTGAGCAACACGGCTTCGTCGACATCGTGCGTCACCATCACCACCGTGCTTTGCGTTTTGGCGACGATGGCCAGCAACTCGTCTTGCAGCTTGGCGCGGGTGAGCGCGTCGAGTGCACCAAAAGGTTCGTCGAGCAGCAAGACCTGGGGTTCCATGCACAGGGCGCGGGCAATGCCCACGCGCTGCTTCATGCCGCCCGAGATTTCACCGGGGCGCTTGTGTGCCGCAGGTGTCAGGCCGACCAAGGCCAAGGCCGCATCGGTACGCGCCTTGAGCTGGGCCTTGCTCTCGCCACTGCGGCCATTGACGCGGTCCGACACCGCAAATACGCGTTCGACCGCTAAGTAGACGTTCTCAAAGCAGGTCAGCCAAGGCAGTAGCGAATGGTTTTGGAACACCACCGCGCGCTCGGGGCCGGGGCCTGCGATCTCGCGGTTGGCGCAAATCAAGCTGCCGCGTGTGGGCAGGGTCAGACCGGCAATCAAATTGAGCAAGGTGGACTTGCCGCAACCCGAGTGGCCGATGAGCGCTACAAACTCGCCCTTGGCCACGTTCAGGTCAATGCCTTGCAGCGCGACAAAAGGACCCTTGGCGGTTTTGAAGCATTGCTCTACGCCCTGAATTTGAATGAATTTAGAACCGAAATTGTCGCTCATGATTTCACCTCTTCAAAAGTAAATGCAGTCGCCAGTTTGATGAGTGCGAATTCCAAGACCAAGCCGACAATGCCGATCATGAAAATCGCAATGATGATGTGGGCCACATTGAGGTTGTTCCACTCGTCCCACACCCAAAATCCAATGCCCACACCTCCCGTCAGCATCTCGGCCGCCACAATCACCAGCCAGGCCGTGCCCACCGCCAGGCGCACACCGGTCAGCATGTAGGGCAGCACGGCGGGGAAGAGAATTTTGCTGACGATTTTCCACTCGCTCAGGTTGAGCACGCGGGCCACGTTCATGTAGTCGCTGGGCACACGCTGCACGCCCACCGCGGTGTTGATGATCATCGGCCAGATCGAGCAGATGAAGATCGTCCAAATGGCTGCGGGGTTAGCGCCTTTGAAGACCATCAAACCAATTGGCAACCAGGCCAGTGGCGATACTGGGCGCAGCAAGCTGATCAACGGGTTGAACATGCGGCTCAAAAAAGTAAAGCGCCCGATCATGAAGCCCACCGGAATGCCCACCACCGCGGCCAAACCAAAGCCCACCGCCACGCGCTTGAGCGAGCTCAGCACGTTCCAGCCAATGCCTTGGTCGTTCGGCCCCTTTTGGTAGAAAGGGTCGCTGAAAATCACCATGGCTTCTTTCAGCGTTGCCCAGGGAGTTGGGAAGTTGTTGGTACTCTTCATGGCGATGATGGCCCAGATTCCTAACAAGAAGCCAAAGCCCAGAACAGGGGGCAGCACCTTTAGCCACAAACCACGCCAGTCGTACAGCGCTTGGTAGGGCGCAGGAGCAGGTGATTGAGAATATATTGGCTCTGAAACGCCCGTCGATACTGCGTGTGCAGCTATTTTTTTAATAGCAGGCAGGCTTGCGGCTTGTAACGATGAGTGGAATACGGCGCTGACCATGGTGTGCTCCTGGGCTGAGGGTTAAGCGTGAACTTTGAAGCTGTCGGCGTACTTCTTCGGGTCTTTGCCGTC
>CANFOR010000249.1 GCA_947448675.1 Betaproteobacteria bacterium | reverse complement strand
CCATAGAATATGCGTGGGCAGCTATTAATTTTGTAGTGTATGTTTTGTAGCATGGTGCGCTGCAGATGCGCCAAAGCCCACTGTGGGGGTGGGCTTTGGCGGGTGCTTGCAAGCAAGCGGTGGCAACCGAGGCCGTATGTAGGGCGGTGTGCAGGACGGTGTGCAGGAGTGATGGCTTAGCGACCCGCCAAAGGCTTTACGTCGCGGCGCTCGGAGCCGGTAAACAGCTGGCGTGGGCGGCCGATTTTGTATTCAGGGTCGCCAATCATTTCGTTCAACTGGGCGATCCAGCCCACGGTGCGGGCCAGCGCAAACACGGCGGTGAACAGGCCCACCGGGATGCCAATGGCGCGCTGCACAATGCCCGAGTAAAAGTCGACGTTGGGATAGAGTTTGCGAGAGACAAAGTATTCGTCTTCCAAGGCGATTTTTTCCAGTTGCATGGCCAGTTTGAACAGAGGATCGTTCTCCAGGCCCAGCTCTTGCAAAACCTCTTTGCAGGTCTCTTGCATGAGCTTGGCGCGGGGGTCGTAGTTTTTGTAGACGCGGTGGCCAAAGCCCATCAGTTTGACGCCAGAGTTTTTGTCTTTGACCTTTTCCATGAATTCGCCGACCTTGCTCACGCCACCCATTTTTTGGATGTCTTCCAGCATGTTCAGGCAGGCTTCGTTGGCGCCGCCGTGGGCTGGGCCCCAGAGGCAGGCCACACCTGCTGCAATGGCGGCAAAGGGGTTGGTGCCTGAGGAGCCGCACAGGCGCACAGTGGAAGTGGACGCGTTTTGCTCGTGGTCGGCGTGCAAGATGAAGATGCGGTCGAGCGCGCGTTCAAGCACGGGGCTCACCGTATAGGGCTCGCAGGGCGTGGCAAACATCATGTGCAAAAAGTTGCCGGCATAGCTCAGCTCATTCTTGGGGTACATGAAGGGCTGGCCGACGCTGTATTTGTAGGCCATGGCCACCAGGGTGGGCATTTTGGCAATCAGGCGAATCGCCGAAATGTCGCGGTGCTCGGGGTTGTTGATGTCGGTACTGTCATGGTAGAAGGCAGACAGCGCGCCGACCAAGCCGGTCATGATGGCCATCGGGTGGGCGTCGCGCCGAAAGCCGCGCAAGAAAAATTGCATTTGCTCGTTGACCATGGTGTGCATGCGCACGGTCTTGGAGAACTCGGCTTTTTTGCTGGCATTGGGCAGGTCGCCGTAGAGCAGCAGGTGGCAGGTTTCCATAAAGTCGCACTGGGTGGCCAGTTGCTCGATGGGGTAGCCACGGTAGAGCAGCTCGCCTTTGTCACCATCGATAAAAGTAATGGCCGACTGGCACGACGCGGTCGACAAAAAGCCCGGGTCGTAGGTGAACATGCCGGTTTGCGCATACAGCTTGCGAATGTCGATCACGTCGGGGCCAATGCTGCCCTGGTACACGGGCATCTCGACGCTGGGGCTGCCGTTAGAGAACGACAAGGTGGCTTTGTTATCTGCAAGTTTCATGGCTGCTGTCCTTTAAGCATGGTCAATACGGTGTTCACATCGGGGTGGTTCAGATCGGGCTGGGCCTGCGCTAGCGTTACGCGCGCCAGTAGCAGGTCTAGTAAATCGTTGTCACTCAAATCCATCAAAGCGCCTAAGCTGTCGGCTTGTCGCACAGTTAAAGTCGCTTCAAATTTGTTAAAAAAACGCTCAATAAAAATATCATTTTCCAGCAAACCCCGGCGGCAACGCCAGTGCAACTTGCTCAATGCCCGCTCATCCAAAAGCGCGCTGCCATGCGCACTGCTATGGTCAGACTGCGCTTCGGGGGGGGGCATCATACCGCCCGGCGCACCATGAGTTCTTTGATCTTGCCGATGGCTTGCGTGGGGTTCAAACCTTTGGGGCAAACGTCTACGCAGTTCATGATGGTGTGGCAGCGGAACAAGCGGTACGGGTCTTCTAAGTTGTCCAGGCGCTCAGCCGTGGCTTCGTCACGGCTGTCGGCAATGAATCGGTAGGCTTGCAGCAAACCAGCGGGGCCGACGAATTTGTCGGGGTTCCACCAAAAGCTGGGGCAGCTGGTCGAACATGACGCACAAAGAATGCACTCGTACAAACCGTTCAATTCGTCGCGCTCTTCGGGCGACTGCAGACGCTCTTTTTCGGGCGGCACGTTGTCGTTCACCAAGTAAGGCTTGATCGAGTTGTACTGCTTGAAGAACTGCGTCATATCGACGATCAAGTCGCGGATCACCGGCAGGCCGGGCAGCGGCTTGAGCACAATATTGCCCTTGAGCGTGAGCATATTGGTCAAACAAGCTAGGCCGTTTTTGCCATTGATGTTCATTGCGTCGGAGCCACAAACGCCCTCGCGGCAAGACCGGCGAAAGCTGATGCTCGGGTCTTGCTCTTTGATTTTCATCAGCGCGTCCAGCAGCATGCGCTCGTTGCCGTCGAGCTCGACCTCGATGGTCTGCATATAGGGCTTGGCGTCTTTGTCCGGGTCGTAGCGGTAGATTTGGAAGGTGCGCTTCATGGTATGGGCCTGCTGAGTTTCGAGGTGTGGGGTTTAGAAGGTTCGCACTTTAGGAGGAATTGAATCCACCGTCAGCGGTTTTAGTTTTACAGGCTTGTAGCTCAAGCTGTTGTCAGCGCTGTGCCAAAGCGAATGCTTCATCCAATTGGCGTCGTCACGGCCCAGGGGCGTAGTTGGGTGGTCGGCGGGGTGCTCGTAGTCGCTCACGGTGTGGGCACCGCGGCATTCGCGGCGCGCGGCGGCAGACACCATGGTGGCTTGCGCGCATTCGATCAGGTTGTCAACTTCGAGCGCTTCAATGCGGGCGGTGTTGAACACCTTGGACGTGTCTTTCAGTCCAATGGCGTTGACGCGCTCGCGCAGCGCCGCCACTTTATGCACGCCTGCATCCATGCTGGCCTGGGTGCGGAACACGCCCGCGTGCTCTTGCATGGCGGCGCGCAGGTCGTTGGCCACGGTTTGCGCATACTCGCCTTGACTGGCGCTGTCGAGCCGTGCCAAGCGCGCTTGGGTCAGGTCGGCGGCGTTGGCGGGCAGGTCTTTGTGGGCCTTGGTACGGCTGGCAAACTCGACGATGTGGTTGCCTGCGGCGCGGCCAAACACCAGCAGGTCGAGCAGGGAGTTGGTGCCCAGGCGGTTGGCGCCGTGCACGCTCACGCAAGAGCATTCGCCCACTGCGTAGAGGCCGTTGACCACGGCGTTGTTGTCGGTCGCGGTTTGCGTGACCACTTGGCCGTTGATATTGGTCGGAATGCCGCCCATTTGGTAGTGGATGGTGGGCACCACGGGGATTGGCTCTTTGGTGATGTTGACGTTGGCAAAGTTCACGCCAATCTCGTACACCGAAGGCAGGCGCTTGTGTATGGTCTCTGCGCCCAGGTGGTCGAGCTTGAGCAGGATGTGGTCTCTGTTGGGTCCACAGCCGCGGCCTTCTTTAATTTCTTGGTCCATGCAGCGCGAGACAAAATCGCGCGGGGCCAAGTCTTTCAGCGTGGGCGCATAACGCTCCATGAAACGCTCGCCATTGCTGTTGAGCAAAATCGCGCCTTCGCCACGGCAGCCTTCGGTCAGTAGCACGCCGGCACCGGCCACGCCGGTGGGGTGGAACTGCCAGAACTCCATGTCTTGCAGCGGCAGGCCGGCGCGTGCGGCCATGCCCAGGCCGTCACCGGTGTTGATAAAGGCATTGGTGGAGGCGGCAAAAATACGGCCGGCACCGCCGGTGGCCAAGAGTGTGG
>CANFOR010000248.1 GCA_947448675.1 Betaproteobacteria bacterium | reverse complement strand
GGCGATGGCAGCCACCGCTCCGGCGGCCTGGGCTTGCGACAAAAAGTCGTGTGCATCAAAGCGCTCACCACGTAGCGCGACAAACAAGTCGCCCGCTTGCAGGGTGCGGCTGTCGGTGTGCACGCGCGCGATAGCGGTGGCCGGGTCGCCATACACCACCGAGCCGGGCAGCATGGTGTGGACTTGGGCCAATGTCATCATGCGCGGGCTCCTAACGCAGAGGCTTGCGCACAATGGGAGTTTGCATTTTGCATAGCCTGCATGCGCTGGGTCAAAGCCGCGCGGGCATGGGCCGGGTCAGAGAAGGGCCTGCGCACGCCCTGCACTTCTTGGTAGTCTTCATGGCCTTTGCCGGCGAGCAAAACCACATCTTGCGCGGCGGCAGACTGCACACAGTGCGCGATGGCCAACGCGCGATCGGGTTCTAGGCACAGGGCCGCGGGAGCCCGTGTGCCTTGCTGCATCTGCTGCAAAATGTGTAGCGGGTCTTCGCTGCGCGGGTTGTCGCTGGTCAGCACCACGCGGTCAGCGTGCTGCTCGGCGATGGCCGCCATCAGCGGACGTTTTCCAGCGTCGCGGTCGCCTGCGCAGCCGACCATACACCACAGCTTGCCGCCGCGTGCCTGCGCTATGGGCCGCAACGCAGCGATGGCTTTGTCAAGTGCGTCCGGCGTATGGGCATAGTCCACCACCAGCATCGGCTGGCCAGGTTCGCTGATGCTCTCCATGCGCCCCGGCACCGCGCTGATCTGGTGGCAGGCCTGCACCGCCGCCGCCAGTGGTACACCCAGGGCGCGCATGGCAGCCAGCACACCCAGCAAGTTCGACACGTTGTACAGGCCGACCATGCTGGTGTTCAGGCGCTGGCGCACGCCGCCCTCGACCACGTCGAATTGCAAGCCCTGCGCAGTGTGGGTGATCGCCAGTGCCTGCAGGCGCGCGGGGCCGGTGCACGAGACCGTCCAAACATCGAGCATGGGGCTTTGCGCTGGGGCCTTGGCAAGCTCTGCGCTGCGCTGGCACAACTGCTGCGCCAACTGCGCACCGTGTGCATCGTCCACATTCAGCACGGCAGCTTGCAAACCGGGCCAGTCAAACAGAGCGGCCTTGGCCTGCCAGTAGGTCTGCATGCTGCCGTGGTAGTCCAAATGGTCTTGCGTGAAATTGGTCAAGATGGCCACCCGAATGCGCGTGCCGTCTAAACGCTGCTCGGCCAGACCAATCGACGAAGCCTCGATGGCGCAGGCTTTGGTGCCCTCTTGCACCATCTGGCGAAAGGCCTGCTGCAGGCGCACCGGGTCGGGGGTGGTCAGGCCCGTGCTGCGCACATTGGGCGGCACGCCAATACCTAAAGTGCCCACTTGGGCGCATGGGCCATGCGTAGCGTGCTCTGAATTTTGTAGCGTTATATGGAGCACAGTAAGCGCCTGGGCCAACCACCAAGCGGTGGAGGTTTTGCCATTGGTGCCGGTTACGGCCAGCACATCGAGCTGCTGCGAAGGCTGCTCGAAATAAGCGGCGGCAATCGGCCCCGTGGCGGCTTTGAGGCCTGCGTAGCTGGCGATGCGGGCGTCGGCAAAAGCAAAATCGTGCACGCCTTGCGCTTCCACCAAGCAGGCATTGGCACCAGCGGCCAATGCGGCGGGCACAAAGCGCCGCCCGTCGGTAGCAGCACCGGGCCAAGCGACAAAACCGTCGCCTGCTGCCACGCGGCGGCTGTCTACTGTTAGCGTGCCGCGCGCCTGCTCGCGCAGCCAAGCGGCGGCTTGTGCGGGGGTGTGTAGTTGCAAGGGAAGGTGCATGGGCGCGGCCATTAAAAGCTCTCTTCCACAGCCTGTGTGACGATTTGCGGCTTGACGCTGATGTCGGGCTGCATGCCCATGATGCGCAGGGTTTGCTGCACGGTTTCGCTGAACACCGGTGCCGCCACATCGCCACCAAAATGCAAGTTGGCGCTGGGCTCGTCGATCATCACTGCAACAATGATTTGCGGTTTGTCAATCGGCGCCATGCCGACAAACCAGCCGCGGTATTTGCGGTTGCCGTCGCTGCCGTAACCCTTGCCCACTTGCTTATAGGCCGTGCCCGACTTGCCGCCCACCGAGTAGCCCATGGTCTGCGCTTTGGGCCCGGTACCGCCCGGGCCAGCGGCCATCTGCAGCATTTTGCGCACCTTGGCGGCGGTTTGCGCCGAAAACACTTGCACGCCATTGGCTGGCGCATCGCTCTTGAGCAGGGTGACGGGGATGATCTGCCCGTCGTGCGAGAACACCGTGTAAGAGCGCGCCATTTGGAACAGCGAAGCCGACAGGCCGTAGCCATACGACATGGTGGCCTGCTCAATCGGCCGCCAAGTTTTGTAGGGCCGCAAACGTCCCGAGACCGCGCCCGGAAAGGCGATTTGCGGCTTCTGCCCAAAGCCCGCTTGCGAAAAGGTTTCCCACATCTCTCGCGGCTGCATTTGCATGGCAATTTTGGTGGTGCCCACATTGCTAGAGACTTGGATCACCTGCTCGACGGTGAGCGCGCCATGGGGGTGCGCGTCGTGGATGGTCGAGCCCGTAATGTTGACGCTGCCCGGTGCGGTTTGAATGATGGTGCTGGGCGTGACGCGGCCCGTTTCGAGTGCCAGGCCGATGGTGAAGGGCTTCATCACAGAGCCGGGCTCAAAGGTGTCCGTCAGGGCGCGGTTGCGCAGTTGCTCTCCAGTGAGATTGCGGCGTTTGTCGGGTGTGTAGCTGGGGTAATTGGCCACGGCCAGTACCTCGCCGGTGACGGCATTGAGCACCACCACACTGCCCGCTTTGGCTTTGTTGTCTAACACCGCGCTCTTGAGCTTTTGGTAGGCAAAAAACTGCACTTTGCTGTCGATCGACAACTGTAGGTCGGAGCCATCCACGGGCAGAGCGGTTTCGCCAACGTCTTCGACCACGCGGCCTAGACGGTCTTTGATGACACGGCGCGAACCCACTTGGCCTTCGAGTTCGTCGTTAAAGGCCAGCTCTACGCCTTCTTGGCCTTTGTCTTCGACATTGGTAAAGCCCACCACATGGGCCAGGGCCTCGCCCTCGGGGTAGTGGCGACGGTATTCTTTGCGCAGGTACACGCCTTTGATACCCAGGGTCTGCACTTGGCTGGCGGTGGCATCGTCAATTTGGCGCTTGAGCCAAACAAACGTTTTGTCTTCGTCGGCCAATTTTTTGTTCAACTCGGCAACCGGCAGGTCCAGCAGTTTGGCAAGCTGGGCCAAGCGGGTTGGGTCGCGCTCTACGTCTTCCGGGATAGCCCAGACGCTGGGCGTGGGCACGCTAGAGGCCAAGATCAGCCCATTACGGTCCAAGATGCGGCCCCGGCCCGCCGGTAGCTCTAAAGTGCGGGCAAAGCGCACCTCGCCTTGGTGCTGAAAAAATTTGTTGTTAAAGACCTGCACATAAGCCGCGCGACAGCTCAGGCCAATAAAGCCCAAGGCAATCGCCGCGACGATGAATTTGCTGCGCCACACTGGTGTGCGGCTGGCCAGCAAGGGGCTGGTGCTGTACTGCACACTGCGGCTCATGGCGTCCCCTTCCTCGGTGCGCTAGGTGCGCCGGGGGTGCTGGGCGTGCTGCGCGCGTAGCTGACGTACTGCGTAATGGCGGGGCTGGTGGAGCGCATTTGCAATTGCTCGCGGGCAATTTTTTCAATCCGCGCGGGGGTGGACTGCGCGCGCTTGTCGACTTCGAGGCTGTCGCTCTCGAGCTCTAAACGGCGCGCTTC
>CANFOR010000247.1 GCA_947448675.1 Betaproteobacteria bacterium | reverse complement strand
GTGGGCCCAGGCGTCGGCGGCAAAGCGCCGGTCTTTGGGTGCGGGCAAGCCTTTGACCGAGTCGTTCCACAGCTGCGTGGCTTCGCGGGTGTATTGCTCTTGCAAAGCCTGCAATTTGCCAGGCGAAAATGTGAACGGCCCTGGGCCTTCGGCTGCACTCATGCTTGTCTCCATGATTTTTATGCGGGAAAACCCTAGTATCTGGTATTTGCTGCGCGCTTGCAACCAATATTTAGTGATGAGCATATGCGTATAGTGCCGCCATGTACATAGTGGCTATCGCTTGGTTTTACGTTGCGCTGATGATGGCCGTTGCCGAGGCCACCAATAGCACCGGCACGCTTTTGGGCGCGGCGGTGACCTTTGTGCTCTATGGCCTGCTGCCCATTGGTCTGGTGCTCTACATCATGGCCACTCCGGCGCGGCGCAAGGCCATCAAGGCGCGAGAGCAGAGCGACTTGGCCGAGCAAGCCCAGCAAGGTTTAATGCAGCAGCCTGCGTATGCTACAAAAATAATAGCTGCCGACGCAGCACCGGTGCGCTCAGACCCGCCAAATAGCAGCGGCCATGCGCCCGCTAGTGCCCAGGCGGGCAGCGTCGCGCCGGTGCGAGAAAAAGCGTAGCGGGTTGCCCACGGTGCACCAAGCTGCACTGCCGTCATTGCCGTAAATGCGTTCTACACCCAGGGCGGCGAGCTGCTGGCGCGCCAGGCCTTGCAGGTTGCACAGGTACTTGCCCGGGCCGCAGGGCACAAACTGGCTGGCCGCTTGTGCGTTGCCCGCCATAAAGGCCGCGCGCACCTCGCTGCCCACCTCAAAAGCCTGCGGGCCAATGCAGGGGCCGAGCCATACGGAAACTTGAGCTGCTATATTTTTGATAGCTTCATACGCATATTCTGCGTGCGTTGCGGGGCTAAATGCCTTCAAAGTCGCAGCCAAAATGCCGCCTTGACCGCCCTGGCCAGCCTGCCCGGCCAGGCCACGCCAACCCGCGTGCGCCGCCGCAACCGTGCTGCCGTCGGCATGGCAAAACAGCACCGGCAGGCAGTCGGCCACCATGATGGTGCAGGCAGCGCCGGGCGCGCGGCTGACGCAGCCGTCGGCTTGCAGGCCATCGGCGCTGTGCGCGTCTAAAGCTGCCACAGCTGTACCGTGCATCTGTTGCAAAAACACCGGGTGCGTGCCCAGCCGCTGGGCAAAACGGCTGCGGTTAGCGGCCACGGCAGCGGGTGCGTCGCCGACATGGTCGCCCAGGTTGAGGCTGTCATAGGGCGCTGCGCTCAGCCCGCCCGCACGGGTGCTGAACACGGCGGCTACGCCAGGGGGTAGCGGCCAGTCGGGCACCAGGTAGGGGTCGTTGGCAGGGGTCACAAGCGCTTGAACTTTATGCAATGCCAGAGCCCTAAGCCTCGAAGTCGGGGCAACTCGACGGTTGCGCTTTTTGAAAGGCGGGCAAGGCCATGCAGGCTTCATAAGCCGCCATGGTGCGCGGCAGGCCCGTAAAGTCGACCTTGAAGCGCTGGCCATTAAAAATTTGTGGCGCTAGGCAACAATCGGCCAAAGTCGGCGCGTCACCAAAACAAAAGCGCGCGCTGGGCAGCAGGGCCAACTGCCGCTCAAAAGACTCTAGGCCGCTGCGCACCCAGTGGCGGTACCAGGTGTTTCTGGCGTCTTCGGCCATCTGCAGCTCTTTGCCCAGGTACTTGAGCACGCGCGGGTTGTTCAGCGGGTGGATCTCGCAGGCAATGCTTTGTGCCAAGGCCCGTACCTGGGCGCGCTGCAGCGGGCTGGCGGGCAACAGAGGCGGCGTGGGGTAGGTTTCGTCCAGGTACTCGATGATGGCCATCGACTGGCCCAGGCGCAGGCTGCCGGTGTCCAGCAGGGGCACCAAATGGTTGGGCGCCAGCGCCGCGTAGTCAGCCTGCAAGTGCTCGCCCTTAGGCAAGTGCACCGCAATGTATTCGTAGGCAATGCCCTTGAGCTGCAGCGCAATGCGCACGCGGTACGAAGCCGAGGAGCGAAAGTAGTTGTACAGTTTCATGGTTCTAAGCATACCGCTTAGCCAACTTCATTTGCTACGCCCATTTGCCACCTGCCCCAACACCATGTCGAACTCCACCACCCGCACCCACCCCGCCCACCTGCAAGGCTTTGCCACGCCCCTGCCGCCTTTTGCCGTGCCCGACCTGTTAGTGCCCAATGCCCTGGCCGAAGACGAGCGCGAGTGGGTGCTGCAAGCGCCCAACGTATGGTTCCGTCCGCTGATGTTCAACGTGACCCAGGGCTATTTTGTCAACATTTTGCGGGTGCGCAAAACCGGCGTGCTCTCGCGCCACCGGCACAGTGGCCCGGTGCATGCCTATGTGCTCAAAGGCCGCTGGTACTACCTGGAGCACGACTGGACGGCCACCGAAGGCGCCTACGCCCATGAAGTGCCCGGCGAAGTGCACACCCTCTACGTACCCGAAGACGTGCCCGAAATGCTGACGCTCTTTCACGTCACAGGCACCTACACCTACCTCGACGAACAAGGCCAACTGCTAGGCTACGAAGACGTGTTCACCAAGATTGAAGCCGCCAGCAAACACTACGAAGCCGTGGGTTTGGGGGCGGATTATGTGAAGCGGTTTATACGCTGAGACTTGGGCTTGGCGCGATTTTACTGCGGCTCAATCTTCGCTTCCCGAATCACCTTGGCCCACTTCAAGGTTTCGGCTTTGCTGCGCTGGCCCAGGGCTTCGGGGCTGCCGGGCTCGGTGTTAAAGCCGATGGCGGCAAAGCGCTCGGTAATCTCTTTGCTTTGCGCGGCGGTATTAAAGGCTTGGTTGAGTTTGTTAACAATCTCGGCTGGCGTGCCAGCGGGGGCGAAGGCGGCAAAGTAGGCAATCAACTCGTAGTCTTTCAGGCCCAGGGCCTCGTTCACGGTGGGTAGCTCGGGTATGGCGGGCGAGCGTTTGGCCGAGGTCACTGCCAGGCCGCGCACCTTGCCGGCTTTGACCTGCGGCAGCATCACGGCAAAGTCGGCGCTGAACATGTTCACCTGCCCGCCGATAAGGTCGGTCATAGCGGCGGGGCCACTTTTATAAGGGATATTAGTCATTTGCACGCCCGCCATGCTGGAGAGCATTTCGCTGGAGACCAATTGCGAGGTGCTGGCGCTGGCAAAGGTGACGTTACCGGGCTTGGCCTTGGCCATGGCAATGAACTCGCGCAGGTTTTTGGCGGGCACATCGTTATTCACTGCCACGATCAGCGGCACCTGGCCTAGGTAGGCGACCGGGGCAAAGGCGGTGTCTTGGTCGTAGGGCAGGCTTTTCATTAGGCTCTTGAGCGCGGCATTGGTGCTGTTGGTGCCGATGAGTATGGTGTAGCCGTCGGGCGCGGCTTTGGCCACCTCGGCCGCGCCCAGCATGCCGTTCACGCCGGGCTTGTTGTCAACGATGATGCTTTGGCCCAGGGCTTCGCTCAGCTTGATGCCAAAGGCGCGGGCTATCTGGTCGGTGGCGCTGCCCGCGGCAAAGGGCACTAAGAAGCGAATCGGTTTGTTGGGCCACGTCTGGGCGCTGCTGGCTTGTGCCCAGGCGGCGCTGGCGCCGATGCAGCCCGCTGCCAGCAAGGCGAGGCAGCGCAGGGCTTGGCGCTTGCTACAAGCGCTAGCGCTGCTACCGAGGCGGGGGGTGCGGCTACTAGCGGTTGTAGCTGCAATGCGCTTGTGCGCGGCTAGGGTAGGCATGGTGGGTGTCTCCGTTAGTGGGTATCAGTT
>CANFOR010000246.1 GCA_947448675.1 Betaproteobacteria bacterium | reverse complement strand
AGCATACGATGCGTTGAATGAAAGCGCTTTGCCCGTGCAATGGCTGATCGTGCCGCGCCACCCGCAGCGCTTTGGCGAAGTGGCTGCGCTCATTGCCGCGCAGGGGTATGCGGTCTCGCGCCGCAGCAGCTGGGGCAGCGCGCCACCTAGCAGCGCAGCGCCCGACTGCATTTGGCTCGGCGACAGCCTGGGCGAAATGCCGCTCTACTACGGCTTGGCCAGCGCGGCCCTGCTCGGCGGCAGCTTTGAAAAGCTGGGCGGGCAAAACCTCATCGAAGCCGCGGCCTGCGCCTGCCCCGTCATCATGGGCCCGCACACCTTTAACTTCGCCCAAGCCGCCGAGCTAGCCCAAGCCGCCGGAGCCGCCTTCGAGGTGGAAGACATGGCCCATGCCCTAGAGCGCGCCGCGCAGCTGCTGGGCCAAGGCATGGGCAGTGGCATGGGCGATAGTTTGGGCAGCAGCGCCGAACTGCAGCAAGCGCAAGCCGCCGCCCTGGCCTTTGTGGCTGCGCACAGCGGGGCGGCGGAGCAAACGGCGTTGCGGGTGGCGGCGGTTTTGGCCGAGTGAAGATGGCGTGATGGCGTTACGGTGCCGCGCCAAACACGGGGTTGGGCGATGCGGGCATTTGGACAAATTAACGGAGCCGTGGTCAAGCTCGCAGTGCTGCCTTGCTTGCGCTAGCTAGCCTATGGCGCTTGCTGCATCTAGGGCGCTAGCAGCGCGTTCACCGCTTGCACATCGGCCGCTTGCAGCGTGCCATTGGCTTGGCGCAGTTTGAGGCCACCGACCAGCACATCGTAGCGGGCTTTGGCCAGGTCGCGTTTGGTTTGGAAGAGCTGGCTTTGGCTGTTGAGCACGTCGATGTTGATGCGCACGCCCACGGTGTAGCCCAGCTTGTTGGCGTCGAGAGCGCTTTGGCTCGATGCCTCGGCCGCTTCAAGCGCTTTGACCTGGCCCATGCCCGAGAGCACGCCAAAGTAGGCGCTGCGGGTGCTTTGGGCCACGGCGCGTTTGGCGCCCTCTAGGTCGTTGCGGGCTTTGTCTTCTAGAGCCAGGGTTTCTTTGATGCGGTTTTGAATGGCGTAGCCCGCAAACAAAGGCATGTTGAACTGCAGGCCCACGCTACTGAGCGCAATGCGCGTGCTCAGCGTAGAGGTGGCTCCGCCGTTGACGTTGCGCTGCAGGTTGTAGCCTGCGGTCAGGTCGAGCGTGGGCCTGTTGCTGGCCTGGGCTTTTTCAGTTTCGAGCTGGGCCACTTCGAGCGCCAGTTGGGCTTGGCGAATGCCGGGGTGGCCCTGTTCGCTGGCGCTGACCCATGGCTCGACGCTGTCGGGCATCAAAGCGGGCAGGGCAGCGGGTCCCGCAAGGGCTTTGGGTGCGGTGTTGGCTTTGCCCACCAGTTGGTCGAGCGCGAGTTTTTTAACGCGCAGGTCGTTGTCGGCGGCAATTTCTTGGGCTACCACGAGGTCAAAGCGGGCCTGGGCTTCGCGGGTGTCGGTAATGGTGGATGTGCCCACCTCAAAATTGCGTTTGGCCGAGGCCAATTGTTCGGCCACGGCGGCTTTTTGGGCGCGCACAAAGGCCAGGCTGTCTTGCGCGGCCAGCACGTCAAAGTAGGCTTGGCTCACGCGCACGATGAGCTCTTGCCCCGCAGCGTCGAGCGCGGCCTGGGCCAGCGTGGCCTGGCGCTTGCCTTGCTCGTAGCTGGCCTGGTTGGCCGGGCGGTAGAGCGGCTGGCTGGCGTTGATGCCGGCCGACTGGCTGGTGTAGTAACGGTCGCTCAAGACCGGGGGCAGCTGGGGCGACACCTCAAACAAATTGCGCGAAGCCCCAGCGCTCAAACCCACGCTGGGCAAGATGCCCGCTTTGGCTTGGTCAGCGCGGGCCAAGCTGGCCGCAAAGTTGGAGCGCGCCGACTGAAAGCTGGCGTCATAGCTGCGCGCCGCGTCATACAGCTCGCTCAGGTTTTGCGCCTGCGCAGGTAGAGCACCGAACACCGCCAACGCGAGTGGCAGCAGGGCGCAATGCAGCGGTTTGGCGCTGCGGCTGGCCAAGCCAAACGGGACGTGCGGTAGGTGTTGCATGGTGGGCTTTCAGTAGTGGGGAACGCTGGTGTCGAGCTGGGCGCTCCAGGCATCAATGCCGCCCGCAATATTGGCCAGGGCAGTAAAACCGTTTTGCGCTAAAAAGTCAGCTACGCGTTGGCTGCGCGCGCCGTGGTGGCACAGGCAGGCTACTGGGCGGCCTTGCGCAATCTCGGCCAGGCGTGCGGGCACGTCGCCCATGGGTATGGCCAAGAGCTCAAAGCCCTGGGCTTTGACGCTGGCCGCTTGCAGCTCCCAGTTTTCGCGCACGTCGAGGACGATGGGCTGGCCGGAGCCGTGTTGCGCTTGGGCAAACCAGGCGTGCAAGTCGGAGGGGTTAATTTGGGGAATCATGTGGCTGCTCAGTGCTTAAAAGCGAAATTGTGAGGGCGCTGCAAAGTGCCGCAGGCCTGCAGAATTGCTGTCCCAAGGCGCATTGGTGCTAAATGCGCTGCTATCATTTGCAGAGCTTGTGCGGGTGATGAAGGTAGCGCGCATTTGCGGCTCTACGCCCACAATGGCGGCCAAACGCCCGCCGACTTTGAGCTGGGCCAAGAGCGCGGCAGGCACTTGGGCCACCGAGCCCGAGAGCACGATCACGTCAAACGGCCCGCTGGTCCAACTAGCGGGCGCAGCGCCGTCGGCTTGGCGCACTTCCACGTTAGATACGTCGGCTTTGCGCAAATTTTTGCGGGCTTGTTCGACCCAACTGGGCTCGATTTCTAAGCTGAGCACGCTGGCCGCGCGGTGCGCCAGCAGCGCCGCCATATAGCCTGAGCCGGTGCCTATCTCTAACACCTTCTCGTGTTTTTTGATGTGCAGGTCTTGTAGCAGGCGCGCTTCGACGCGGGGTGCTAACATGACCTGTCCGAGCTTGGCGTCGCCATAGGGCAGCTCCATGTCGACAAAGGCCAGGGCCTTGTGCTCAGGGCTGCAAAAGTCTTCGCGCTTGATCAGGGCCAGCAGGTCGAGGATGTGCAGGTCGAGCACGCCCCAGGGGCGGATTTGCTGCTCGATCATGTTGAAGCGGGTTTGTTCAATGTTCATGGGGTTCTCTTGTGTACGCTTAGGTAGGTGGGCAAAGGGTGAAGGCTCACAGAGCCGACGCTTCGATTTTAGGTGGCGCGACTGCAGCGGGCTTGGCACCGAAGACGCGGCGCGCCCATTCGGCCAAGTCGTCCATGTAGCAATACACCACAGGCACCACTACCAAGGTGAGCAGCGAGGAGGTGATGACGCCGCCAATCACCGCCTGGCCCATGGGCGCGCGCTGCTCGGAGCCCTCGCTCAGCGCAAAGGCCAGGGGCACCATGCCAAAGATCATGGCCAGCGTGGTCATCAAAATCGGGCGCAGGCGCACTTTGGCCGCCATCAGCAGCGCAGCGCTGCGCTCCATGCCGTCCTCGCGTAAGCGAATCGCAAAGTCCACCAGCAAAATGGCATTCTTGGTGACCAAACCCATCAGCATGACCACGCCGATCACCGAGAACATGCTCAGCGTGGAGCGGAACATCAGCAAGGCCAAGACCACGCCGATGAGTGTCAGTGGCAGGGCTGTCATGAGCGCCAGGGGTTGTAAAAAGCTCTTGAACTGGCTGGCCAAAATCATGTAGATAAAAATAATCGCCAAGGCCAGAGCCGATACCGCATAGCCAAAAGACTCGGCCATGTTTTTGGT
>CANFOR010000245.1 GCA_947448675.1 Betaproteobacteria bacterium | reverse complement strand
GCCTGGGTGACCTCGGGACAAAGCCTTTGGGCCACGGGTTGCAAAGCATTGCAGCCAAATCCGTAAGGGTCTGCAGCAAAGCCTGAAATTATAGCAGTTTCATGGTCGCGCTTGAGCGCTGGGTCGTTGAAAATCCCTGCGGTGCTCAGCCCTGCTGCTGGTTTGAGCACCACAAACTGCGCTGGCGGCAGGGCCTGCGCGCCTTGCAAGGGCGTGATCTTCTCGCCAATGCCCTCGACCCAGGCATTGTGGCCGCGCAAAAAAAACGGCACATCAGCGCCCAAGCTCAAACCGATTTGCTCTAACTTTGATAGCGGCCAACGCAGTCCCCATAAGCGGTTTAGGCCGATCAGACATGTGGCGGCGTCAGACGAGCCACCGCCCATGCCGGCCTGGGCAGGGATGCGCTTTTCTAACCCAATGTGCACGCCCAGTGTGCAGCCCGATGCGGCTTGCAAGGCGCGTGCAGCGCGCACGGCCAAATCTTCGGCGGGCAGGGCGTGGCCAGTGCTGTTGAGCAGGTCGCTGCGGCTGATGGAGCCGTCAGTGCGCAGGCTCAGGTGCAGGGTGTCGCACCAGTCGATGAGCATAAACACCGACTGCAGCAAGTGGTAGCCGTCGGCGCGCCGCCCCGTGAGATGCAAAAACAAATTCAGCTTGGCTGGGGCGGGGAGTTGCAGGTCTGTATGCTGGTCGGAGGGTGGGTTGAAAGCGGTGGGAGCTTGCATGGCGCAGGGGTGCAGTAGTGCAGAGGTGCAAAGCCTAGTTGACGCGCAGGGCCCAGGGCGTTTTTTGCCAGGCCAGGGTTTCTTCACGCAGCAAATGTGTGGACTGGGGGAAGGCGCTGGGCCAACCGGCGGGCAGGTCGAGCGCGAAGCTGTTGTCAACACGGGCCAAGCCCAGGCCGTGCAGGTCGGGGTCGCGCCGAGCGTGGCACAAGATCACGGCCAGGCGGAGGCACAGCAGTTGGCTGGCAAATTGAGCGTCTTCAAAATTGGCTTCGAGTTTGCGCAGTTTGCCGCGATGCCCCAACACCAGTTGGCTCAAGCGGTGCAGCTCGGGCAGGGCAAAGCCGGGCGCGTCGGCGTGGTCCAGAATATATGCGCCGTGCTTGTGGTAATCGCTGTGTGCAATATGGCTGCCGATTTCATGCAGTTGCGCCGCCCAGCCCAGTTTGCGGGCGGTGCGAGGATCGGTCTCAAGGCTTTGCATTTGCTCTAATAATTGCAGCGCTACACGCTTGACCCGTGCGGCTTGCAGCGCATCTATTGCATATTTGCTGCTCAGCAATTGCACCGTGGTGCCGCGTTTGTCAGTTTGCTCTTGCTCGCGGTCGATTAGGTCAAACAGCACGCCTTGGCGCAGTGCGCCTTGGGCCGCGTGCAGGGTGTCGATGCCCAGCAGGTCGAACACTGCGCGCAGCACGCTCAGGCCACCGCCGATGACGGCGCGCCGGTCGTCCTTCATGCCGTCGATGCGCAGGCGGTCGATGTGCTGCAGGCGCAGCAAGCGCTCGCGCAGCCAGACCAGGCCTTCGCGGGTGACGGCTTGGGGCGAGTGGCCTGCGGCGGCCAATACGTCAGCCACCGCGCCGATGGTGCCCGAAGAGCCGTAGGCCACGTCCCAGCTGCTGCGGGGGTAGCTGCCCAAGGCTTCGTCGAGCAGGGCTTTGGCGGCGATTTCGGCGCGGTTAAAGGCTTCTTCAGTGAGTGCGCCATCGGCAAAATGCTTCATTGACCAAGCTACGCTGCCCAGGCGGTAAGACTCCATTTGCCGCGCCTCGTAGCCTTGGCCCAAGATGAGCTCGGTGGAGCGGCCACCAATGTCGACCACCAGCCGGCGTTCGTCGGACTGCGGCAATAAGTGGGCCACGCCGGTGTAGATCAAGCGGGCTTCTTCGCGGCCAGCGATCACGTCGACGTTAAAGCCCAGTAGCTCGTTGGCCTTGGCTAAAAAAATATCGCGGTTGCGCGCTTCGCGCAGGGTTTGTGTGGCGACGGCGCGCACCTGGTGTTTGCGAAAGCCAGCCAAACGCTCGCCAAAGCGAGCCAAGCAGTCCCAGCCCCGCTGCATGGCTTCGGGCGTCAGATTGCGCTCGGCGTCCAGGCCATTGCCCAGGCGCACAGTTTCTTTGAGGTATTCGGTGCGTTGGATCTGCCCATGGGCGTGTCGGCCTATTTCAAGCCGAAAGCTGTTAGAGCCCAGATCCACGCCAGCGAGCAGTATTCCGTTTTGCATGCGTTGTTTCGTGAGGTGCTGCGCAGCATAGCACCAGTGAAAGGCGCTAGCCCAGTACGCGGCCGTCGGCGGTGAGCATGCTTTGGGTTACATAGGCTGAAGTGCGCTTTTGCGCAGCAAGGGAAATTTGAAAACCGCCCACGTCCAGGCCTGTGCTGCGTTGGCTGGCAGCGAGCAGGCTGGCACGGCTGATTGGCCCTTCGACCGAGGCCATCAAATCAAAACTAGCGCGTGCCGAGATATAGCCCGCTAGGCTCAATGCCGTGGGGGCTTCATCGAAATAGCGCGCCAAGCTTTCTCGAAAACTGCGCACGACGGGCAGATTCGATGTGAGCACCGGCACAACTTGCGTAGCAATAACCGGGGTTTTACGGGCGGCGCCCATTTGCAGCATGGTCTGCAGGTTAACGTCGGCCAGGGCCACGATGTAGCGCTGGCGCGACTGCGCTTCCAGGCCCTGTGTAAATTGCGCCAGCTCGGGCGTGCCACCTAAAAATAGCAGTACGACGGGGGACTTGGCACCCATGCTCTGGCCTATGGCTTTAAGGTCTTGCGTGGCGGGAAAATGCCTAGCCTGTAACTTTAAGTTGTTGGCCAAACGCTCAATTTCAGCGCGGTACAAAGTGTGCTCGCTCGGGCTAGCATAGACTGCACCGATCTCAGTCATGCCCATCAGCGCGAGTGACTTGAGTGCGTGCTGGATCTGCTCTTGTTGGCTGGCGAAGATCGAAAAGGTGCGGCCATCGGCATCGAATTCGCTACTGTGTAGCCAGGGCGCCAAATGGGCCAGAGGCAGTTTGTCTTGCTCCATCAAGCGCGCCAAGCTCTGTGCCAGCGCGTCACCCGCACTACCGCTGAGTGCCAAGCAGGCCGGATTGTCGCGCAGCGCGTTCAGAGCCGAACGCAGGCTCGGCGCTGTGCCGTCGGTTTCGAGTACGAGATGCTGCAACTTTTTGCCACGCAACCCACCGCGCGCATTGATCTCTTGCCAGGCAGTGCGTGAGCCGGTCAAAAAATCTTTGGAAACGTCTTGTTGGGCTAAAGATACGTCAACGATTTGAGCGATCACCCAAGGCGGTAGCGAGGCCGTTTTCAACGGCTGGGCCCAGGCACCAGCCGAGGCTGCGCTGGCGAGTGCCAAACTGTTTTTGAGTAGGCTCCTGCGGCGGGTGTTCAGACTTGTTGGTTTTGAGCCGGCTTGGCTTACAGCTAACAAAGGCATGTTTACTTGCGTGGCGGCATCATCACTCGGTCAACAATATGCACGACTCCATTGCTTGCGGCGATGTCTGCAGTTTGCACGGCGGCATCTTCAACTGTGACGAAATCGCCTGCCTTGGAGAGGGCCAGGTCAGCACCATTGACGGATTTCACACTCATGTTTTTGATGTCCGTTGAATTTAGCTTAGACGGAACAACGTGGTAGCCCAGGACGGCCTTCAGGCGCGCAGGGTCTTTGGCCAGCTCGTCCATTGTCTTGGCGGGGACGGCTTTGAACGCTTCGTCAGAAGGGGCAAATACCGTGAAGGGACCTTGGCCCTTGAGCGTATCTGCCAAGCCGGCTTGGCAGATACGCTCAAGG
>CANFOR010000244.1 GCA_947448675.1 Betaproteobacteria bacterium | reverse complement strand
GTGCGGGTGTTTTGTAGACAGGCTAACAGCTTCGACCGAAGCGGCCAAAGGCAAAGTCAGGCTGAACACACTGCCCCGCCTCGGCACCGAGGCCAGGCCAATCGGGTGGCCCAGGGTGCGCGCCAAGCCCTGCGCAATGGCCAGGCCCAGGCCCAGGCCCTTGTTGCGGTCGCGCTCGGAGTTGTTGAGTTGGTGAAACTCTTGAAACACCGCCTGCTGCTGCTCGGGTGCAATGCCGATGCCGGTGTCGCCCACCTGCAGCAGGGCCTGGCCCTGGCGCCGACGCACCGTCACCAATAGACCGCCAAACTCGGTGTAGCGAATGGCGTTGGAGATAAAGTTGCGCAGCACCATCTCGACCAAGGCCGGGTCAGAATGCGCGAGCAAACTGGTCTCGCGCGAGCGGTATGACAAGCCCTTGGCATCGGCCTGCTGGGCGTATTCACGCTCCAATTTATTGAGCAGTGGCTGCAAGGCAAAAGTCTGCATTTGCGGGGCCACCACCCCCGCTTCAATGCGCGAAAAGTCCAGCAGCACATTGAGCATGCTGGCCGTGGCCTCCCGTGCGGCACTGACGCTGCCCAGCAGTTTTTGTTGGTGGGCACTCAAGTTGGTGTGCTCTAGCACCTCTAAAAACAAACCCTGGGCATGCACGGGCTGGCGCAGGTCGTGGCTGGCAGCGGCCAAAAATTTAGACTTGGCGGTGTTGGCCTGCTCGGCTTTTTTCTGCGCTTCGATTGCGGTCAAACGTTCTTGCTCGGCGGCCTGCAAAGCTTGCTGGGTTTTCGCAATCAAGTCGAGGTTCTCAAAGCGCAGTTCGATTGCTGCCCGCATGGAGATATTGGTGTTGCGCGCTTGGCCAATCAAGGCCATCAAGTACAGCAGCACAATGGCACCCAAGGCATGGTATGCGCTTTGGTGGAGCAGCCATAGCTTGAGGGTTACGGTACCCATCATAGAAACAGCAAAAATTAAAAATATTGGTAAAACGGGGCTCAGTAAGGACATTGCGCCACACAAAAACCCCGACATCACACATATTACGACGATTCGCCCAGCCTCATTGGCGCTGTCCAACACCACCCAAGTCAATGCGCCCCACGCGAACCCAGACAACAGCGTCGTGAATGCCAAATTGCGCACTAAGCGTTGCGTATGGCGCACCGTGAAGCCCCTGCGCAACAGGCGCTGTGAGTACACGGTAAGACCTAGCGAGAAACCTACCGAGGCAATCAACCAAATTGCCAGTAGAAGCATATTTTCAGTTGATTTCAACACCCAAAACAAAAGCCCAAAAACTGGAATCATGGGCAAAATGGATATTGGCATGCTGGCGTAAATCAGCTTGAGCTGTTCCACCAAAATATGCCCCGGCGCCAAGCGCATTGGCGCGGTCCAGCGCTGCCAAGCGCTCTGCACTGATGGCTGCATCAGTTCACCAAAAACTGCGCGCGGGCCACGGCCACAGCTTCGGCGCGGCTAACCACATGCAGGTATTCCAAAATGTCTTGTACATGGCGGCGCACCGTGTTGTCAGACAAATTGAGTTGCCTTGCAATCAATTTGTTGGACAAGCCCAAGTGCAAAAGTTGTAGCACTTCACGCTGACGGGGCGTGAGTTTGCGGGCAGTGTCATTGGCAGTAACGCTGGGTTGGGCACCGGGCGTCCATTCGCCACGCAAAATTTGCTGCAGCACGCCGATGATTTTCTCAGGACTTTCGGCTTTGGAAATAAAGGCCACGGCACCACGCTCCAGGGCCAAGCGCGCAGTTTCGGGTTCGTCGTAGGCTGAGAGCATCAAGACCGGCACTTGCGGCCATTTTGCGCGCAGCAAAGCAATGCCCTCTAAACCGCTGACGTTACCCAGTTGAATGTCGAGCAAGACCACGCTGGCCGTCTCGGTGTGGGCCAGGGCCTCGTCGATCGAGTTGGCTTGCAATATCGTGGCCTGGGGCAAGGCCATGGTGACGACCATGCCCAAACCCGCGCGAAACAGGGCGTGGTCGTCAATGAGCAAAATCCGGGGCGATGGCATAGCAGCATTAAAGCATTAGGCCCGTGGGCTCGCCTATGGTCTATTTAGACCATAGGTACAAGTGCCATGCCAACAATGCCACAATAGCAGCGACCACTTTGCATTCATGACCCAGCCTACTCCGCCTATCGCGCAGCCTAGCCGCCCCTGTTGCTTCGCTCGGCCCAGCCGCGCTTGCGCCTGGGTCATGCTGGCATGGTTTTGCAGCGCACAGGTTCAAGCACAACCCGCTCCTATGCCAACACCTGGACCCGAAGCCGCTGCACGCGGCCTGCGCTGGATGAACGAGCGCTCGGTGGGCAACTGCATTGCTTGCCACAGCCTGCCGGGGCACAGCGGTGTTCAAAGCAATTTTGGCCCGGCGCTTGCGGGCGTGGCCACGCGCTACGGCCCCGAGCAATTGCGTCAATGGGTCACCGATGCGCGCTTGCTCAAAGCCAATACCCTGATGCCGCCCTTTGGCAGCACCGAGGCCACGCACCGGGCCACCCAGTCGCGGCCCATGCTCAGCCCCGCCGAGATTGAAGACGTGGTCGCGGCCTTGCAAAGCCTGCGCTAAGCTAGCGGTATGCCCTGCACTCCCCACACCCCATTCCACCAACGCCGCGCCTACCTAGGCTGGGCCTTGGCCAGCAGCGCGGCCAGCCTGGCCAGCCCGGCGGTGCGCGCAGAAGTCGTCAACGTCAGCAGTGCCGAATTGTTAGCCCGGCAGCTCAAGCCCGAGGGCATTGCGCTGGACTTTGCACCCCTGGCCGACACTGGGGCATCGGTGCCCTTGACCGCCAAGCTGGTAGCGCCTGCGGGTTTGCTCATCACCGCCATTGAGGTGTTTGTGCCCGAAAACCCCAACACCCGCGCGCTCAAACTCAACCTGGCCCAGCCCATGTCCAGCTTTGCTTTCAGCACGCGGCTACGCTTGGCGGGCAGCCAAGACGTGTGGGTGGTAGCAACGCTGAGCGACGGTAGCCAGCGGGGCCTGAGCGCGCCCACCGTCATCACCTCCTCCGCCTGCTTCGACGGCAGCTAAACCCGCGTCAAGCACCGCACATGGCCACCCAAATTCTTCCCTCGCGCCTGTCTTTTGTGGGCAAAATGCGCCCCGGCAACACCATAGAGGCGCGCTGGATCGTCGGCCATCCGATGGAGACCGGCTTTCGCATCGACGACTCGGGGCGGCGTATCACCCGCAACGTGATCACCCTGGTGCGCGTGCTGTTAAACGACACGCTCTTGCTCGACCTAGAGCCCGGCACCGGTTTGTCGGCCAACCCCTATTTGGCCTTTTCCTTGGTGGTGCCGCCCCAGGGCGGGAATGTCAGCGTCGAGTGGCTCGATGACGCCGGGCGGCGCGGCCATGTGCAGCAAATGCTCTTGCTCGAACCATGAGCATGGTTCGTCTGCGCTGTGCCGCGTGGCTGTTGGCCTTGGCCTGCGCAGGCGTAGCCTATGGCGCAGACACCGTGGCCCCGGCCCTTGCTGCCTCTGCCACCCTCGCTGCTAGTGCAGCCAGTGCCACCAGCACCACCCCTACCCTAGCAGCTTGGCCCAGCGACGCCCACTTGAGCGGCAACGCCTTCTTGCCCCCTGGCCTGCTGCGCCTGCAGGGCGACAGCATGAACAGCCCGGTCAGCCTGTGGCTCGACAAAGGTGCAGCGCAGTGGGTAGACGCCAGCAGTGGCGCCAGTTGCCAAAGCTGCCACGGCCCTTTAGCGGGCATGCAAAAAGCCGCGCCCAGCTTTCCGCGTTTGAACCCCGATGGCAACCGACTCATCAACCTTGACGACCAAATTTTGGCCTGCCGCCAACGCG